>NZ_CP034332.1 GCF_003940805.1 Tabrizicola piscis | reverse complement strand
GGTCGATGATAAGGTAGTCCGCTTGCGCCGCCATTTCGTCGATCAAGCCCACGGTGTCTTCTATCTGCGGGCGGGCATGAACAGAGAATGGCAGGCTCCTGCCTGCTTCCTCGCGCCCCCTTGCCCATCCAAGGATGTTCGCGTTCGGGTCCAAGTCAAGAATGGCCACGCGACCGCCTGAAAGGGCGATCTGCTCGGCAAGCAACATGGCGGATGTGGTTTTCCCCGATCCGCCCTTCGGGTTTGCGAAGGTGATTACATACATCCGGCGAGAATGGCGCGTGCCATTTATAATGTCAACGTTAAATCTAACCTTATATTTAGCGTTAACTTTAGAGTTATAATTGTGAAGCCGCTTACCTTTGCACCTTCAGGCCCGCCGGATCGTCTTTGCGCTAACTCTAAAAAGCTGCGCTATCTCAGGCAGTGGCCGCAATTCATCGTCCCGCATTCGTCGCACTTCAGTCCTCTGCGCAGTGGATAGGGCAGGGGGCCTGCCACCAACTCGACCGCGCTTTCTGGCGGCTTCCAGCCCTTCTTTTGTCCGCTCAGAAATTCGCTCCCGCTCAAACTGGGCGATGGACGCGAAGACATGAAACACCAGACGCCCGGCGGGTGTGGTGGTGTCGATGTCCTCGGCAAGAGATCGAAAGCCAGCGCCATGCGCCTGGATCGTGTCCACGATGTCGAGAAGGTCGCGCAAGGAACGGGCAAGGCGGTCGTACTTGGTGACAGTGATCACGTCGCCCTGGCGCAACTGATCGAGCAAGCGGTCCAGTTCGGGCCTGCTGCGCGCCGTGCCGGTGATCTTGTCAGCAAAGATCCTCTCGGCACCCGCCGCCTTAAGAGCGTCGAGCTGGCCGTCTAGGTTTTGGTCGTCTGTGCTGACGCGGGCATATCCGATGATCATGCCGCACTGTGCCAAAAACCTCCCAAAACCGCAAAGGTTTTGTCATGGGTTTCTGTCCCGCCTAAGTCCTTGATGCCGGGCGGGGCAGGGAGTTGGGACTAAAACGACCGTTTTTGACTACGAAAGACTATGCTCACCCTAACAATCCTACTGGAATAACCCCAACTTTTCGAGAGCATCCGCTTGCTTCCGCAACTCAATAAGATGTGCCCTCGTTGATAGAAAAAGAGCATCACGAACATCGTTGGACGGCATGCACTCCAATGCGGCGATATGTGCCTCTCCGTGCTGCATGAATCTCATGGTTGCATCAAACAGTGCCCTAAAGCCCTGGCGTTCATCATCAGTCAAGAAAGCACCTCATACTAGATTTAAAGATTGAGCTTTTCCACTACATCCACCGGCAATATGCCATAGCTTGCAGTCTGGCTAGGATTGTACGGAAGTTTGACACCAAAGTTTGCGCCAGGCGCGCCCAAAACCGTCTCAAGCGCCACGTTTCCAACACGCAAGGACAAGGCTTCCCCCCGCCTTACCGGGATATTCTCGTCTGTAGGTAGCATAAAGACCACATCACCAACCCGAATCTCACCAGTTTCCAAAGGAAAACAAACGATATTGCCTTTATACTTATGAAGCGGCACTCCCAATGTGGATGCGCGCGCCTGCTTCACAGCAAGGCGAATCGCGTGATCCTCAAAAATCTCATGAAGCGCTCTACCATACATCCGAAGTTCGGCAATTCTATCTAGTAGAAGTGGGTAGTCTTCAATGTCATCAACGCTGTTTGCTCCATGCGCAATCCGGTTTCGCTTTGCAACCAGATCGTCAACAAATGAAAACGCCGATCTAGCTTCAGCATCTCCCAACGCTGGCTCTAGGCCACCGGTTTTCTCTGAATAGAAAGATTGATAGCTCTGTGAATTCACAAGACGCCTGGGGGACACTACAACACTGATGTTAGCAGAAAGAGTCTTAACTCGGTCAAATGACATATTAGACGTTCGGAGCGTAAAGGCGCGATTATTGAGTTCATACTTAGTCGCACGGATGCGGCACATAGACAAACGACGAACAATCGTATGGGTATCCTCAGGCTCGTGAACGCGGTTCATCTTTATTTCAGAAAGGTAGTCCACAGATAGCTCATGATGCTTTATTCTAATTGCCTCAGGAATATTTCCAAATCGACCACAAATTACTGGCACTAACCGCGCATAAGAAAGTATTAACGATTCAACATACTGCTCCATAGCGCCGTAAAGTGCGATTATAACAGAAATATATTGATACTTTCGCTGAGATGTACGCCCTTTCGCAAGGTCATTGGAAATATCAATAATTTCTGCATGCTCCCCACCGAGGGCAGCAATCTTTGGATACAAAGCTTCGGCACGCTGATATGAGTCTATAAGTGCCGAAACCTCTGAAAGCTCGCTTTCCAGTACGAGAAGATCACTCCTCATGGAAGTTTTGATACAATATAAGTTCGGTACGCCTGCTCGCGCGCCGTGATGTCAGAGGCATTTACGTTACGCCCGCCAAATATCTCGTACTTTTCTTTGTAAAATTCAGCCAGTCCCTCACGAATCTGCTGTGCCGAATTAGTAAGATCAGCCGATCTCTCACGCATTGTGCTAAAAACGAACATTAGCGGCTCATATGCTGCAAGTGTCGGTCGTTGCAACCAATTCCATGTTTCGCTGTCCTCTTTACCACGCTTCCGATAGAGCCAGAACGCTTGTTCACCCAAAACACTCTCTATAAGATTGATGGTCTCCACAAATATGACTGAAAGGGCTGCAATAGTGCCGGGAGAGAATGCTGAATTACCTAACTGTAGGTAGCGATCAAGGAATCGTTTCAGAGAGTCACCAGACTGCCTAACCTGCAACCTTTGTCTGTTCGCAAAGAACCTCAGCACTAGCTCAACATCATACATTGAACGAAAATCATCGTTCTTAAGAAGATCCTCAGGCAGAGTGTAATCTGTTTTGTTCTCTCGCGCCGCTATTTCCTCTGGTGTGGGTTCGGCGATGTTCCACAGTCTGCAGAATGCGGGAGTTCTAGACAGTAACAGGCATGCTTCGTTCAAAGGTCCATTGAACAGAGCATTTCTCGACTCCTGGTGGGACAAGATGACACCACCGCTGTTTAGACGCTCAAAAACAAGCTGCTTTAGTCGCAGCGCCTCGCCCTCGTTCCGCGCCGTTTCTTTGAGAAGAATAATTGAAGAAAGGTAGCGACGGTCAATTCCCTCGCGGACCTTGTCAGGCAACTCTTTGTATCTCTTCCCATTCAGCTCTGACCATTCTGCCAGGCCCGTGAGAGCAAACTGGCCCTTGTAGTATTCACTAATGGCCGTCAACCTCTGAAGGCCGTCCATCACTTCATACTTTGAGAAGTCATATTCGTATAAAAAGACAGGTGGAACGGGCACGTTCATTATCAACGATTCTATTAGTCTGGACTGTTGATCGCGGCTCCATCGATGCCTTCGCTGATACTCCGGAGAAAGCGTATACGAATCACTATCCGCCATAGCAGCGACGGTATTAATCGGGTACCGAGCCTGCTCGGTGACAATCCGAATATCCCCTTTAATGTACTTTTCGTTAATCACCGCATCGGATGGTTTGGCTTTGACACTTTGGTCTTCGGCTGGAAGCTCCAATGCCTCGTCAGGGAGAAGCTGGACTTGGGTCTCTTCTTGCATTCACTTCATCTCCTTGGCGCTCGTATGGGTGCTCGCGGTGTGTGCCGTCGATTCTCTAGAGGTTTATCTTAGAAGTTCCGGCCCTGTACTGGGCGAGGTTATTCTGCCGCTGCAAGACTAGACGCCTCAGGACTGGAAATCGCGTTCATAATTTCCAAAAGGCGCTGCTCGATCTCGTCAAAGCTTAGGCACTCATAACCCGTTGCGATCAACGCCTGGCTTGCTGCAATAACAAAGTAATCGGCACGGGAGAGGAGAAGACCGCCCTCCTCAAGTCTTTTGCTTAGGGCACTTGTTCTCGCTTGGATCGTCTCGAGGCTGTACGAAATCGGTTCGACGGTTGCACGCTTCCGACACACCAAGATGGCATCTAGGCTTATGGGATCCTTTGCCGCGCTTTTAGGGCTGGCTGCGCGTAGTTCTGCATGAACAGGGTGCGCTGCAACTACAGTCATGTCGGCCTGAGCTAAGGCACAATAGATGGCGGCCCATCCCTCTGGCCTAGAATGATGGAAACTAAACGCCAGAACACCATCATCTTTCAGGACGCGGCGGCTTTCGGCGAAAACATAGCCAAGGTGTCTAGAAAACATCTGCGGGTCTTTGTCTTGAACCTCGCCTTCAGCCGAAGAGTCCTCACGTTCAAACCAAGGGTACGATCCTTTGAGAGCAGGGGCCAGCCATGCGAAGAAGAAGTCGCTAAGCTCACTGTAGTGCACAAAATCGAAGTATGGTGGATCCGTGATCACCGCATCGATGGATCGATCTGGGATCGGTAGTGCGGCACTGTTGCCGTTGAGTATGAGCGCGGCGCTACCCTTGACGGCCTCAATCTCTCGCCAGCTTTCTACAAGGCGGGGCGAAATGGGGGCACTGGCGACTACCTTGGATGTACCAGCCTTGGCGCCCAGAAGGTCGCTCTCAAGGCGCAATTCGAAAGGTTCGTTCAGGTATCGTTTGGCACGCAAGAGCCGTGACTCAAATAGTGACATGAAGGTGCCGCTGCTTCGATTGGTTCCCCAGATCGAATTCTCTAAAGGTGTGCGCTCGGGTTTCAAAATGTGATTGGAGAACATGTGCCGAACCGCGCCGGTGCCCTCACCTTTAAAGCTACAGAACAGATTATTGAATTCGAGCGTACTGGAAAACAGGCACAAGAGCTGCTCTCGGATGGCACGGTCTTCCAAACGCATGATGGCCTTGAGGAGTAGGCCCAGACACAGAAGCTGGCGGTCATTGAAGAAGTCTCGCCACGCGTGGTAGTTGTAGCCTCGCGCTTGATCAGTGTTGTGGCCAGCGCGCACAGGAAAGGTTGGGAGCAAGATGTCTTCTGTCCTGAGCCTCTCTGCAGCTTCTGAAAATAGGGAATGATCCTCTTCTTTAGCAGCAACATAGATTTTCGAGCCGTCCGGGCGTAGCGCCATCAGGGCATACAGTCGGTGACGCGGCGGTGCAGAAACAGGCAGGAGACTTTTGATCTTATAAGTTCGACCCCCGCTAGTGGTCAGGTTTTGACCGGCCGCAGGACCCTTCTGCGGGTTAAAATTATGACCACAGTCACCGCAGATGGTCTCTATGGCGTCATAGCGGTCTTGGAAAATAGACCAGCATGCGGGGCAAACGATCTGTGCACGAGGCTTCTTCTTAGGATAGGCATCTTGAGCGAAAACATACCGGGAGAAGAGCGGTACTTCCTCGCCACATGGTGTATCCAGAACCTTAACCCAGAAAGCGTAGAGCACTGGAATCAGCGCTCCTGTTTCAGGGTCTCGCGTTTGGTAATAGCGCCGTATCTCAGGCGCGATCTCAGCCTCTAGCGCTTCGAACGCGCGACGCAAGGCCACTTCCGATACAGGCGTCAGAGCTTGTCGTACCAAGAATGTACTTACAGGGTTGATGTCGCATCCAACGACTTTTGCCCCAAGCTTCAGGCCCTCGCCCAGAGTGGTACCGCTGCCCATGAATGGATCAAGTACGACCTTCCCTGTCAGATTGTGCGTCTTGTAAAAGTCATCCCACATACCCTTCCCGCGCGGACTGAGCGCTGCAAGTGTGATGGCACGGAATACAGAGCCTAATCGCGTAGCCCACCATTTGTGTATATGGTAAAGAGGTCTGTTAATCTCTTTGCGCCAACTCTCCTGCTCAGCAAGCTGGCTGACTTCCAAGATGGGAAAGTCAGTCTCCAAAGCACTGAACACCGCAGGCACCGTGAGATTTTTCATTCGTCATCCCCGATAGCAACGTCCAATAGATCAACCACCGTGGGCTTAGCAGTACTCATGCTGACTGGCTTGTTGGACTGTGTCTTGAGGCGATAGGCGACAAAATGATGCTGTGTTCCTGCACGTGGGTTAGGTATTTTTTCAGCCTTCAGCTCATTAGTGCGTAGGTCAAAGGTGTAGCCCGCAACAAGGGTTGCAGCCTCTGTGCGGATGAGACGACCAACCTCTTGGAAGCGGTCATCTTCTCCGAAGCCTTCAGGTATAATGAGTGTCATCATACCTGTTGTGCCTTGCGTCAGGGCAAAAGGAGTTGGTGCTACATACATTTTCCGATCTCGGATCATGATGTCACCATAGGTACCAAAGCCCTTAACGCTCTTGTTTTTGTGGATGTAGTTATGATCTGCGTTTAGGAAGTCACCGTGGCAGATTACAAGATCAACAACAGGGTACTGCTTCCTACCGTTCTCTTGATCGGCGTAAGGCTTGAGGTCAGCTGGATAGCGCCCAAAAACATAAAAAATATGGCGGCCATTGTGCTCCCCAGTCGGCACCTGGCTGTTGGAGTCATAGTCTCTCTCACGGCCAGGCCAAGCTAGGCCCTTGATCTCATAACCTTCCGTAAACTTCACCAAGCTGAAGTCAGGATATGTGTTTCGTCCAGATCCTTCAAAGTTCAATCCAAGAACACTAAGGCGTGTTTGAAACCAGTTTTGAAAGTGAAACTCTTTATCATTTGCGCTGACAGACTCGATAAGCTCGCCATTGTGAACGGCATCACTACACTGTGCAAAGACATCAAAGCAGGTTGTTTTTTGCATCACATCTTCTCTGTTATTTCCCTGAAGCGTTATTTGGCAATCCATATTTGGATTTCCAAATAACGCGGCTTGAACGCTATCGACAGCATGCCATCCCGTTGACTGCATGGGTGGCTGGCCCTGCCCCGTCAAGAGACGACTTAAAGCTTAGTCGGCTTTGCTACAGCTCCCAACCCAAATCTCTATCGCGTTCGCGCTGCCTTTCCAGTTCAAGCTGACGCTGCTTTTCGCGCTCTACCTCCTGCTTCCGCTGTTCCTGGCGCGGATCGGGTTTCTCCCGGCCAAGTACCTGCTTCAGCCGATCGCGTATCGCGTCCGCTCCGGCTTCATGGCCGGTGCCATCTGCACCCAGATCACGCCCGGCAATGCGCGCCAGCCGCTGCTTGATCTCGTCCTGGTCCAACTCTTTCGCCTGCCGCCCTGCGACGGCGCGCAACGCCGCCAACCCGGCGCTGACATGGCCCTGCCCTTCTTCCCGTGCCTCGGCCCAGGCGTCACGCGCCATTTCCAGCCGTTCGCGCATTTCGGCGAACATCTCCTTAGCTTGGCGAACCGCATGCACCCGTGCCCCCCTCTGGGTCAGAGGTTCGTATTCGCGGCCTTCGGCCTCGGCGGCAAACTGTTCGCGGCGCTCGATGGCATTGGCGGCGGGGCCAAGCTTCAGCTCCGGCTCGCGGTCCAGCTCTTCGGCCTTCACCGTATCGCCCAAGGACAAAGCAACCTCGCGTTGAACCTCTAGGGACCGATGATCGACGCGCTCCTCCTGCCCTGCCAGTTCAAGGGCATGGTTTTGCAGCTCGGCCCAAACGCCGCGCATGGCCTCGATCTCCGGCCCGCCGGTGCTGGCCGCATCGAGAATGCGGGTTTTGTCGGTCAGCCCTTCGGCGGACAAAACGCGGGTGGTAGTCAGAATATGTGCGTGATGGTTGCGTTGATCGCCCTCGCGGTGCGGGGCATGGATCGCCACATCCGCAGCAACGCCATAGCGTGCGACCAGCTGCGCGGCGAAAGCCCGCGTGATCTCGATCCGCGCCGCGTCCGATATTTCGGACGGCAGGGCCAGCTCCCATTCGCGCGCGGTCACCGAATTGGACCGGGTCTCGCGCGCCTCGGCGGCATTCCACAACGCGGCACGGTCCTGCGCCCAGGACGGCGCATCATCGGGGGCGAGAATGAAGCAGGCCTCGACACCGCGCTTTGCGGTGTAGTCGTGCTCGCGCCCTTCCCGCTCGCACGCGATAACCGACGCCGACCGATAAGCCGCCGCCGCCGTGGCGGACCGCCCGGCGCTGCGTTTGACCGTTTTGACCGAGAGGTGGTAGCTGGCCATGGCCGCGCCCTACCGATCCGGTGACGGGCAAAGGCAGGCCGACTGCCGGGCAGGCAAACAGGCAGACAGGCAAACGGGCAGGCTGTCCGCTGGCCATCCGGTCAGGCAGGCCACCGCGCAAACAGGCAGACATGCAGCCATGCCGACAGGCAGGCGGTCATGCTGCCAACGATGCACCCGGCCATTGCCGGGATGGGCCGCAGTTTGCCGGACAA
>NZ_CP034331.1 GCF_003940805.1 Tabrizicola piscis | reverse complement strand
GAGCCGCTGGTGGTTGTGCTGCCGGAGGATCATCGCCTTGCCGGACGACCGGAGATCACCTGGGCTGATCTGGTGGGAGAGACGTTCCTTGTTCGGCATGGCGGCACTGGACCGCAGGTTCATGACCATATCGTGCTGCGTCTGGCAGGGCTTTGGCCCGCACCGTCGATCCAGCGCTTCGACGTGGGGCGCGGAACGCTACTATCCATGGTCGGGCAGGGTTTCGGCGTCACCATCGTCAGTGCCGCCACGGCGCAGCTGCCGTCAACGGGCATCATGTTCCTGCCGTTGGCCGATGAGCCAGAGCCAGTCCCTTTCTCGGCTGTCTGGTCACCGTTCAATCGCAACGCCGCGCTGCGCAACCTGCTTATGCTCGCAGGCACGATGGGCCGCCAAGGCGATTCGCGAAGCCGACCGCGCAGTAGTAACAGGGCGACCGCGAACACCGAAGCAACCCGTCCTATATACCGCCGATAATATCCGGCAGCCCTCTCGCATCATCTTTGCTGTTGCCTGTCCCGATTTTGCCTACTCTCTGATCGGCTCCGTCCCTTTTGCAGACTGGAGCCTGGATGCGCGGAGGCCGAATCCTTTGGGGTCAAATCGCTGTCGTCTTCGCCATCGCCCTGGTGATGGTGTGGGCAGCGACGCAATGGACGGCGTTCCGCCTCGGCTTCCAGCCGCAGCTTGGAGCGCCATGGTTCGAGCTGGCGGGCCTGCCGATCTATTACCCGCCCGCCTTCTTCTGGTGGTGGTTTTCGTTCGACGCCTACGCGCCCGCGATCTTCGTCGAGGGCGGCATCATCGCGGTATCGGGCGGCTTCCTCGCCATCGCCGCCGCCATCCTCATGTCGATCATCCGGGCGCGGGAGGCGCGCAACGTCGCCACATATGGATCGGCGCGATGGGCCGAGGACCGGGAAATCCGCGCGGCGGGGTTGCTCGGCCCCGATGGCGTGGTGCTTGGCCGTCATACCCAAGACTATCTGCGCCATGACGGTCCCGAGCATGTCCTATGCTTCGCCCCGACGCGTAGCGGCAAAGGTGTCGGGCTGGTGGTGCCGACGCTGCTAACATGGCCGGCGTCCGCTATTGTCCACGACATAAAAGGGGAAAACTGGTTATGAATGCGACCGTCGCTCAACCTGTGCACTTTGGTTTGCAGTCCGTGCCCTGCGCGCGTGCGATAAATAATCGCAATGTTGCGGTGCGCTTGGCCGATAATGTTAAGGGCCGTGGCGTATTTGCTATCCGAGATCATCTTCCAGGCGAAGTGGTGCTTATCGGGCTCATAGAAAGCCTGGCCGATCGTAGAACGAACCACTCAATTCAGCTGGACTGGAATGTCCACGCGAATTTCGAAGAGCCTGCTTCATTGATCAATCACTCTTGCCTGCCGAACACGTTCGTGTCGCCGAATCGGTTCGGGGCCTATGATTTCATTGCGTTACGCGCGATTGCATCTGGCGAAGAGCTTTCATTCGACTATGCGACGACCGAATATGAGAGCATTGCTGTGCCGAACTGTGCTTGCGGATCACCAGCGTGCCGCGGGAGTTCGGGCGGCTTCTCTGTGCTTGATAGCACGCACGAACTGACGGCTTACGGTTTCATTGCGCCATATCTGCTTCGCGGAACACCGACTTCAAACCTCGTTTTGCAGGGCGACTTTGACATCACGCCGACGGGTGTCCCATGGCCCCCGCAGGCAAACATTGCCGCTCGTTGGATCGCCTTTCAGCAGCAGACTGGGAGCACGGCTTCGAATGGCCAAATCTGAAAAACTTGCGAATTCAGCTATGCAACTAGTGTTCGAGCCGGGCAGCAGGGACGATGACCGCGTCCATGTTGCGTGTGCGTCGGGTCATTTCGGCGAGTTCTTGCAAGGGGCTTTTCACGATCAGGAAGGCGCGGTTCGTCGAGGTCTGGTAACGGTTCCCTGCACCGAGCTCTGGAGCCGTGGCTTCGGTCGCTTCGTGAACAAATCGGACGACATCATCGCGCCGACACTCAAGACAAAGGCAGGTCGCGCAATGCAGTTCTATCTTGCGCGGTATGCGCCGGCACCTCGAAGAGCTGTGCAGGTCGTCCTTGAGTCCAACATTCCCGTTGAGATCGGGCTCGGTTCGTCTACCACGGATATCGTCGCAACCTTGCGAGTTCTGGACCGCCTGTTCGGCCGCTGCACATCGGATGAAGAAGTCGCCAAGATCGCCGTCTCCAGCGAGGGAGCTAGCGACGCCACTATGTTTGACGATCGTGTAGTACTGTTCGCGCAGCGCGATGGAACGATTCTGGAAGAGTACGGTTCGACGTGGCCATCCCTTGAGATTATCGGTCTCAATCTAGCGCCGAGCGAGCGATTTTCGACGGACGCCAATCCGCCCTGCGACTACGAACCGGCGGAGGTCACAGAGTTCGACGCGCTGCGGCAACGACTCCGCGTGGCCATTCGGCAAAGCGATGCAAACGGGCTTGCCGAGATCGCCATGCGCAGCGCCGAAATCAACCAACGCTATTATCCGCAGCAGAACTTCCCCCATCTGGTCGCTTTAGCAGCAGCAATGGACGCCTGCGGCTTTATCATTGCGCACACCGGAACGGTAGCTGGATTGCTCTTCCGATCGTGTCAAACAATCAATGACGATGGCGTGAAGGAGATCGCAGATCGCGCGGCTGCGTTCGGCGCAAGCTATCACCTTCGCTTTGCCGTTGGCTTCCATTCCATCGCATCGGAAAAGCCGCCTGCATTTGGTGATCAAATCAATGCTTGACAATATCAATCATCTTCATTGCCGTCCGAAACTTGTGAGGTTGTCATCCAATCTAACGGCGGCGCAATTCGATCTTATGAAAATGGTTCCGGCCCGCAAGATCATTCTCGACGCCATGGATCAGGGCCGACTCATACAGGGCGGTCATGTGGTGGAGTCGAGTTCCGGAACCTTTGCGCTGGCGTTGGCGATTCTATCGTCGGCGCTCGATTTCCGCCTGACACTGGTCACAGGCCCCTTAGATTCAGCTCTCAAATGGCGTTTGACTCAGCTTGGCGCGCAGTTGGAGATTGTTCCCGACGGCATCGGCTATCAAGGCGGCATTCAGCAAAAGCGCCTCGACCGCCTGGCCGATATTCTGCGCGACGACCCGAGCGCCTTCTGGCCACAGCAGTACGAAAATCCCTCCAATCCAGCGTCTTATAGTGACCTGGCTGCCCTGTTCCAGTTGGAAGTCGGCGACGTCGACATCTTGGTGGCCACTGTTGGGAGCGGTGGCTCGATTAGCGGCACGTCACGATACCTGCGCGCGGCAGGCAGAGCGCTCGAGGTCCACGCGGTCGACCACAATCTCAGTGTGCTGTTCGGCTCGTCGCCCGCTAGTGTCCAGAGCCTATGTCACGAATGTTATGAGCCACTGCTCGGCATGGGTGCCGACATCGTGATCGGAAACCTCGACCACACCCAGTGTGACGTGGTACATTGGGTGCCGGTCGCACTTATGATTAATGCTGTACACAAGCTGCACCGCGAGACCGGCTTGCTCGTCGGGCCAACGGCAGGCGCTGCCTATGTAGTCGCCGACTGGCTGGCGCGAGAGAATCCAACCAAAACGGTCGTGACAATCTTCCCCGACCACGGTATCAGATATTTGTCTTCTGTGTTCAGCGCCGACTGGTTGCAACCGAGAGCGGGCATGCTCACATATCAACAGTCCGCGCCAGTCAATGTCGACCATCCGACTGGTGTCGATGGCCGGTGGTGTTCGTTTGACTGGGCGCGGCGCTCCTACGTCGATGTCCTTGGATACCCACCGCGCCCAAAAGGCGCTTAAACGACGCGCTAGGCGGACACAAATGCAGACAAAATCGGCGCCAACGCGCCTGAACAACCTAATCGCGCTGCTGCTCGTCATTACCGGTACAGCCGCGTTCTCGGTTGTATTTGCATCGGCGAAGCTGCTCGGCTCTGGTGATCTTACCTGGCAGATTATCTTCATCCGTTATCTGTCCGGGTTCATGGTGGTCAGTGTGATCGCGCTGGCCTATGACCGGTCGTTGGCGGCGACCAAGAGCGACAATGTCAGGCTGCATATGGTGCGCGCGTTCTGCGGTGGGTCGGGCGGCGCGGCGGCCATCTTTGCGGCAACGCAGATTCCGATCGCCCATGCAACGACGATAGGCCTGCTCGACGGCGTCATCTTGGTGCTGCTCGGCGTTGTCTTCCTACGCGAACGCCTAGACGGCCTTATCGCCCTTGTCTTGCTGCTGTGTTGCGTAGGCGCGTATATAGTCGTCAGATCGCAAAGCTCAGTGCCGGAGCCGATCGTTTCGCCGACAGTCGCCTATATTGTTGCGTTTATGGGCGCCGTTCTGGTCGCGCTTGAAGGCTTATTTATCAAGGTTCTCTCCAGCAAGGAGCGCGTGTTGAACGTGCTGTGGCATGTCAACCTCTTTGGCAGCGTCATTTTCGCCTTTCCCGCGTTCCTTTACTGGACCGAAGTCAACATGACTCAGTTTGTCTTGATTGCCATGCTCGGGCCGCTCGCACTGTTCGGTCAATTGTGCAACATCCTCGGCTATAGAATGGCTGATCTGAAGATTGTTGCACCGGCCAACTACACTTGGATTATCTTTGCTGCCTTGCTGGGATACTTCGTGTTCGATGAATCTCTAACGCTCGAAACTCTCGTCGGCACTGCCCTAATTGTCTTGGGCGGCATCTTACTTTGTTTCCATCATGACCTGATGAAGCTGAGGTTGGTCGTAGCAACCCGTCGCAAGGATTTGTGAACCAAGACGCTCTCTGAGGAGGATCGTCGCGATGCCAGGATCGAGTACCGCCGCGGACGTCAATGTCTGGTCATCCGATCGATGGTCGGCATTCTCAGCAAAACTGTTGAATACCGACTGCAGTAATATGTCCGCAGGGCTTTTGGTCGGCATCGACCAGAGTGCCCTAGTCCACAATTTCAAGACGGTCCAACAGCGTGTTGCGCCGCGCCAGGTCTGCGCGGTGTTGAAGTCCGATGCCTACGGACATGGTATCGACAACGTCGTGTCGGCGATCGCTCCCGCATGCGCACTCTATTCGGTCACCGAGACATGGGAAGCACGGCGGGTCCGTGCGCTTGCAGGAGACCACGCCCGGATCTTCCGGATGAAGATCGCCACGTCGAGCGAACTGCGCGATGCGATCCAGCACAGACTAGGGGTCGTAGAGATGGCCGGTTCGCTCGGCAAGGCGCGGGAGTTGTCTGAGGTATCGCGGTCTCTGGGAGTAGATACGGCCGTCCAATTGATCCTCGACGTCGCGGGTCTTGGTCGGAACGGTCTCCCCATTAGCTCCGATGCCAACATTGCAAAGGACTTGGACTATCTGCTCGGGTTGCCAAACCTGAAGATCGCCAGCATCGGAGCTCACATTCCAAACCCCGACGACTGCGTTCCGACCGACTGCGACAATGTCGTTGTTCGCGCTGCGCGACGGTTCCTGCGCCTGGCGGGCGGTCTTGCAGATCACATCGCCGCTAGTGGCCGTGATCGTCCAGCCCTCGACCTGTTTTCGAGCGCATCGTCGGTCGCTCTGGATCGGACCCTTACGCGGGTAGAGCGCGAGACTCTATCCTTCGACCGGATCGGGACGTCGCTCTATGGTAACGCGGCATCAGACGCTTTTCAGGAGACAGGCCTACGTCAGGTCATGCATGCCTTCGCACCGGTCTGCGACGTCTTCCGTCGGCCCCAGGGCGCGACCATCGGCTATTGCGAACACTATCGGGTCGGTGATTTGGGGGAAGATATTGCACTGTTGGGCATTGGTTGGCAGACGCTCGGTCGCGAGTTCCAAGGCGTCGGAATGAGCTTGACGCCGACCTTCGTGAAGAACCTGTACAACGGCACACATTTTTTGGTTGGCCGTCAGTCGATGAACATCATTACGCTGCGCGCCCGCGACGAAACTGGAAGGACACTGATCGCGGGCGATCTTGTGGGAGTTCTGTCAAGCCCGGAATTCGCCGGGCTGACCGGGATCGACACCGCCTCCTTGTCGGCACGCATGGGCGATTGTCAGCCGGAGTACATCACTCACCTCATCGGGCGCTCTGCGGCCAGCGTCCGTTTCTCCTTCTGACCGGCGACAGAGCTTTGTTGCAGGGCTTTAATGCGCTTGGCCTTTACGCCAATGTGTTGAGGCATCTCAAGTATCAGTGAGAGTTCTCTCACAGCTCCCATCCGAGATCCCTGTGGCGTTCGCGCTGCCTCCTGCACTCTTCGTCCAGCTCCTGCTCGCGCTCTTTCTGGCGGGCCTTTTCCCGCTCCTGATCTTCGGCTCTGGCCTTGCCCAGCACATCGGCCAGCCTGCCGCGTATGTCCCGGCTGGCCTGCCCCGGCGCATGATCATGCTCCTCGGCCTGCTCCCGCCCGGCAATCATGGCCAGGCGTTCCTTGATTTCGTAGGGGTCCAGCTCCTTCGCCTGCCGCCCTGCGACGGCGCGCAAGGCCGCAAGCCCGGCGCTGACATGGCCCTGCCCCTCTTCCCGGGCCTCGGCCCAGGCATCGCGCGCCAGCTCCAGCCGCCCGCGCATTTCCGCAAACATGGCTTTAGCCTGGCGCACAGCATGGACCCGCGCGCCCCGCTGGGTCAGCGGTTCATAGTCGCGGCCCTCGGCCTCGGCGGCCAACTGCGCGCGGCGTTCGATGGCATTGGCAGCGGGGCCAAGCTTCAGTTCCGGCTCGCGGTCCAGCTCCTCGGCCTTCACCGTGTCGCCCATGGACAGCGCGATTTCGCGCTGCACCTCTAGCGACCGATGATCAACGCGCTCCTCCTGCCCTGCCAGCTCAAGAGCATGGTTTTGCAACTCGGCCCAGTAGCCGCGCATGGCCTCGATCTCCGGCCCGCCGGTGCTGGCGGCATCAAGGATGCGGGTCTTGTCGGTCAGCCCTTCGGCGGACAGGACGCGGGTGGTGGTCAGGATATGGGCGTGATGGTTGCGCTGATCGCCCTCGCGGTGCGGCGCATGGATCGCCACATCTGCCGCCACGCCATAGCGCTCGACCAGCTGCGCGGCGAAGGCCCGCGCGATCTCGATCCGCGCGGCGTCCGAGAGTTCGGACGGCAAGGCCAGCTCCCATTCGCGGGCGGTCACAGAATTGGAGCGGGTCTCGCGCGCCTCGGCAGCATTCCACAGCGCGGCCCGGTCCAGCGCCCAGTCGGGGGCATCCTTGGGGGCGAGAATGAAGCAGGCCTCGACCCCGCGCTTTGCGGTGTAATCGTGCATACGCCCCTCCCGGTCGCACGCGATGACGGAAGCCGACCGATAGGCCGCCGCCGCCGTGGCGGATCGCCCGGCGCTGCGTTTGATCGTCTTGACGGAAAGGTGGTAGCTGGCCATGGCCGCGCCCTACCGATCCGGTGACAGGCAAAGACGGGCAGACTGCCGGATATGCAAACAGGCAGACATGGAAACGGCCAAGCGGCCTGCAGGCCATCCGTCTCGGCATGCCCACGTGCAAAAAGGCAGACATGCAGCCCTGCCATGAGGCAGGCGATCATGCTGCAGGCTGCGCGCGGGACCATCGCCAGGATGGGCAAGCGTTTGCCGGACAAGCGCAGCGCGGCAAACCCGATCCGGCAGTCTGGCCCGCTCTCGGGACAGGCGGAACCGGATCGCCCGCTGGCACAGGCGCTCTCGCGGAACCGCCCCGCTCTCGGGGCCAGTTCCCGGGAGGGTGACAGGGGCATCGGAGCGCAATCCAACCGCGAAGGTTGGCTTGGGATGGTTTGGAAGGGGCAGTGCGCCCTTCCATTCCGATGCGGCGCATCGGACGGGGACGCCGTCGGCGGGGGGCCTTGCCCCCGAAGAGACCGCACGCAAATCTCGGAAGCGCCGCAGGCGATGGAGAGTTTGCATAAGTGCGCCCTTGACCTGTTCGGCCTACGGGTAACCGCTTGACCTTGCCCCGTCAATGCGACATTCAACCCAAAGATGTTTTGAATTTCCGGCGTGTGTGAAGGTACGAATGACTGAGACAGAACTTGAACGCGCCGAGAAGCGCTACTCCCAGGCCAAGGCCCGGCTCCTTGCGCTGAAGAACCGCGAAGCGACGAAGGCGCGCAAGCTGGACACGCGGCGCAAGATCATCCTCGGCGGCGCGCTGGTCGATCTCGCGGAACGGGATTCCTATGCTGCTGCGATGATCGAACGCCTGGTCCGCAACCTGCCCCGTGAACAGGACCGCAAGGCCTTCGAAGACTGGGATGCGAAGCAGCCCGCCGCCGCATCTTCCGCGACAGCCCCACCCGTTCCGACGCCCTCGACCTGATCGCCGCCCCTTTCCTTCAGAGGGGGAGCGCATCTCGCCCCCCTGCCCTCTTAGCTGGACCTGATTTCCTTGCAGTATGTATTCTCCGCCCTGGGGCTGCTGTCACGGCTGTCCCTCTTTGTCGTCGTCACCCCGATCCTCGCCGGATGGTTCTTCGTCTGGATGGTGATCGCCACGGCCTTCGCCTGGTTCGCCTGGCTGATCGTGATCATCATCCTGTCGGACTTGGCCGTGGGCGAAGCCCTCTGGCACTGGTTCGTGTTCTGGCCGATGACCATTACCAGCTGGATCATCGGGGCCAGCGACTGGTCAAACCGGACAGGCATCAAGCTCTGGGGCCGCAGGCCAAGCGACAGCCACGGCTCGGCGCGCTTTGCCACCCGGAAGGAACGCGCGGTGTTCGAAGGGGGTGATGGCCTGTTGATCGGGCGCGACCTCGATACCGGAAAGCTGCTGCGCTATGATGGACCGGCGCATCTGCTGACCCTGGCCCCCACGCGGGCAGGCAAAGGCGTCGGCACGGTGATCCCGAACCTCCTGCTGGCCGAACGCTCCGTGCTGGTGATCGACCCCAAGGGTGAGAATGCGAAGATCGCGGGCGAGGCGCGCAAGCGCTTCGGGGCGGTCCATATCCTCGACCCCTTCGGCGTCACCGGCATGCCCGCCTCGGCCTACAACCCCCTCGGACGGCTTGACGCAGAAAGCCTCGACCTGGGCGAAGATGCCGCCTCTCTGGCCGAAGCCCTGGTGATGGACCCGCCCGGCCAACAGTCAGAAGCGCACTGGAACGAAGAGGCCAAGGCGCTGCTGGCCGGGCTGATCATGTTCGCCGTGGCACATGAGGATCAGGACCGCAAAACTCTCGCCACGGTGCGGGAATATCTGACCCTGCCACCCGAGAAGTTCCGCGCCCTCCTGGAGCTGATGCAGGACAGCACTGCCGTCGGGGGATTGATCGCCCGCGCAGCCAACCGCTTCCTTGGCAAATCTGACCGTGAAGCGGCCTCGGTGCTGTCCTCGGCGCAGCGCCACACCCATTTCCTCGATAGCCCCCGCATCGTGGCCGCCACGGCTCGTTCGGACTTCCAGTTCTCCGCCCTGCGGCATGATCTGACCTCGATCTTCCTCGTCCTGCCGCCGAACCGGCTTGATGCCTACAGCCGCTGGCTGCGCCTTCTGGTGGCACAGGCGCTCCAGGACATCGCAAGGGATGCGGAGCATCGCACAACGCATGGGAACGACGCAGAAGCGGCTCAGGCAGGCTCTCAGCGCCTGAAACAGCCCGCCCTGTTCCTCCTCGATGAGTTTGCCGCCCTGGGCCGTCTGGAAGCGGTGGAACGCGCCATGGGGCTGATGGCAGGCTATGGGCTGCAACTCTGGCCGATCCTGCAGGACATGAGCCAGCTCAAAGACCTCTACGGCGCGCGGGCCAATACCTTCGTGGCCAACGCAGGCGTGTTGCAAACCTTCGGAGTGAATGACTTCGAGACAGCCAAGTGGCTGAGCCAGATGATCGGGCGGGAAACCACCGGCTATCAGACCGAAAGCCACAAGCCCGGCGATGCGCCCTCGACCTCGTACAACGTCACGGCGCGCGACCTGATGACCCCGGACGAGATCATGCAGATTCCGCCCCACGTCCAGTTGCTGCGCGTCCAGGGCAAGCCGGTGATGATCGCCCGCAAGCTGCGCTACTTCGCCGACAAGGAATTCGACGGGCTGCACCGATCATCCGATGCGCAACCCTCAGATCCCAAATCTGAACCCTGATTGCGCAACACCAATCTCTGAACACCTATCACCTATCCCCGATCATGAAAGTCAAAATGCCAGAAGCCGGTTCCGCCTCCCCTGCCCTCTCGCTCGCCGCCCTTGGCGAAATGTTGGATCTTCTGGGCGTCGTCGTCGCCAAAATGTCGGAGAAGCTGGATCAGCACGGGGAAACCCTCGCCGCGGTCCAGAAGACTGCGCTGGAAAGCCGGGACGCCGCACAGGCGGCCAAGACTTTCGCTGATCCGCAGCGCTATGGCCGCCACATCGGCAACGAGATCGACAAGGCTCTGGCCGTCCCCCTCGACCGGCTGGAAGGCCTGCACCTGGGCCTCACTGCCGATCGGCGCGACGCCAGCCGCGCTCTGGACGAACTGGTCCGGCAGGAAGAGCAAAGCCTTCAGCGCTTGCGTGACGATCTGACAAGGGCGGGACGCTGGAAAAAGCGCGCCCCACTCATAGCCCTCTTCGGGTTGGTCCTGGCGCTCGGTCTGACTATCGCCCTGCCCCGCTTCATGGCAGGCAACGGTACCGGCTGCACTGTCCTTGGGGGTGAGTGGCTGCGGGGGCCTGAGACTGGCAAACAGGCCTGCGTGTTCTATGCTGGATGAGGCGAAGAGCGCTCTAGGAGAAAGTTATCCACAGGCCTAGGTGTTAAATATGGGTTAGATTCAGTGTTAAGCGCAGAAAATCCCTCGCAAGCCACTGAAAAAATTAAGAGATTCTGAGTTGGGTGTGTGTGAAAGTACGAAAGAACGTGTGTAAAAGTACGATGGAGCGTGGGCAAAAGTACGAAAGTGGCCTGCGTGTGTGAAAGTACGAATCAGCGTGGATTTCGTGCGCGCCCTGCCCTACTGTGTGTGAAAGTACGAAAGGCTGCCCTGTGTCTGATGACCATGTAGTAAACCGTTCCCCTCTCCTGCCCGATCGGTATCCGCAGGGCGATTTCTTCGTGTGCGACATCTTCGACGCTGTGCCCAAGGCTGACATGGCCTCGATGGAGCATCCGATCTTTTCTCTTTCGACCAAGCCGGATACGCGAGTCAGGGAGTATGAGCACAACGGGATCAAGATCGCGATCAAGCCTTCTGTCGATGGCCTCGCGACGGTTCATGATCGCGATGTCCTGATCTATTGCATAAGTCAGCTCATGACTGCCCTGAACGACGGGAAAGAGGTTTCCCAGGTTGTCCGGTTTCGCGCGTTTGACATGCTGGTCGCTACGAACCGGAACACAGCGGGTTCCGGTTATTCTCAGCTGAAGGCTGCCCTTGAGCGCTTGGCTGGAACGAGGATCAGCACGAACATCGTGACTGGCGGAAAAGAGATCTTCAGGACCTTTGGCTTGATCGAGAGCGCCGAGGTAGTCAGGGAAACCCGTGACGGGCGCATGCAGGAAGTTGAGATCAAGCTGTCGGACTGGGTGTTTAATGCAATCCGTTCAAAGGAAGTCCTCACCCTGCACCGCGATTACTTCCGGCTTCGGAAGCCGCTGGAACGGCGCATCTACGAACTCGCCCGCAAGCACTGCGGGGCGCAGAAGGAGTGGCGGATCAGTCTCGCGCTGCTGCAGAAGAAGTGCGGATCGAACTCCACTCCCCGAGAGTTTCGGCGCCTGGTCATGAACATCGTCCGAGAGGATCGGGAACACGACCACATGCCGGACTATGCAATTTCCTACGACGAACAGGAGGACATGGTCACTTTCTCAAACCGGCAGGGCGTGAAGATGGTGCTGCCTCCGGCGGTAGCGCCGCACCTTGACCCAGATGTCTATGAGACGGCCCGGATGCTCGCTCCTGGCTTCGACGTCTATTATCTGGAACGCGAGTGGCGCAGCTGGCTGCCAGAGACGCCACGCAACCCGGAAGCTGCATTCTTGGGGTTTTGCCGGAAGTGGGTGCAAAACAGAAAAAATACCGGATAATTTTAAATACCGGATTTTTCTTTATAGAGCGTCCAGGCTTCTTCGATAAGGACGCCCTGCTGTACACCGCGTCGCTTGGCTTCGTTGGCGATCTCCTCTGAGATGTCTGGCATGACCTTGGCGTGTACCTGCCCCGTTCGGGGGCTAGGCTTACGCCCGCGCCGCTTCTGCCCGTCACGAGCAACGAAACCCAACTCTTCCCCTGCCCGCTCGGCTTTCTCGATGGCTTGCGGACTGCGGTCTTTCTCACGGCTCTTCAGGCGGCCAAGGTCGATGTTGAAGGCTTTTCCGTCCGACATTTCAAACGCCCTCCGCCAGCCGCTTGTAAACCGCCTGGGCAAAGAGGGCTGCGTTCTCAACCGCCCCATCCATGTTACCTTGCGCAGGCATACTCCGCAGGTTCCCACCGAACTCGAAGAGAGCAGAGAATGCTGCGCGCTCCATAAGCGGCGGGTCGATGAGGTCCACCCCCTGAGCTGCCAACGACTCGGCGATGCCAGTGTGTTGCTTTGAGCGGACAGCCTTTGTCATGGTGAAGACCACTGCATGCGGAATCCTCCGGTCCAAGGCTTCCTCCTCTTCGGCGATGAGCTGCAGCGCTCGTACGCCAATCGTTGCGTCCAGAGTCGTCGCCCGCATAGGCGTGATGACCAGATCAGCCTGCGAAATAGCCCGTGAAACCAGCCTGGACGCAACGCCCTCCAGATCAACAACAACAATCTGACCATCCGTGTCGTGCTGCTTGATAGTCTTCACGATGTCAGACTCCGCGACATTTGACAGAACCTTGATCCGGTCGGGCAGGGGGGCTCGGTCCGCCCATAGGGTCAACGAGTGGTTTGGGTCGCAGTCCAGCATAACGACGCTGGCCCCTGCATGGGCCAGCTCCGTTCCAAGAAGAACTGCCGTTGTAGACTTCCCGGCACCGCCCTTAGGCGAGGCTATGACGACAGTTGGCATGGTGCACTCCATGTAATTATCCGATATTTATACTAACCGGATAATTGAAATACTCCACTAGAAATTGCTGGGCAGCTTGTGCCTGCTAAGGCTTAGTTCTCGTGATCCACTCTGTCAGCGGTGTCAGGTCATGCGCCCAAAAGAGCGCCAGCCCCCGCTCTTGCGCGTCACGAAGATTGTGCAGCTTGTAGACTCCGCTCAGCACGGCGCTCGGCACGACTTGGCGCAGTCCGAAGTCAGTTTTCCAGCTCGTCGCTTTGACGGCTGCATCGTTATTCAGGCGCTTGACGGAGTTTGTCGACGAGTTCGAGACCTTGCATTCGATGGGCATCACCCGATCATCCCAAAGCCTCACGATAATGTCGCCCTTCCTGTTTCCAAGGACGCTCTCACCGCAAAACTGACCGGGGGAGGGTGCATGCGAAATGGTCTTGATCGTTCGCGATGGCACTTCCATGAAGCCAAGCTCCCTGAGGGCCGCCTTGACCATTTCTTCCTGTTGGTCCTTTCCCAGTGTGCGGCGTCGAGTCTGCGCCCGGCTAGCTGCCATAAGGGCAGCCGAGGCCAGAACAGCGGCGTTGCGCTCCGCCTCGGTCGGCTCCCGGCGCTCCACGACCCAGGCGAACCGGCGACGGTCGAGCACTTGTCGCACGACCCCGATCAGGCGCTGCACCAGTTCGGGCTTCCCTTCCAAGGTGCTGCGCGCCAGCGAGCTGGCGTCCGCGAGCACCTTCAAGTCGTCTTCGGAGATTGGGGGGCCTGCGAGATACCGGAAGGCTTCGAGAAGACGCGGATCGCCAAGAACATCGAGCGCGGTCGTGTCCAGTTCAGTCAGGTCGACGGTGGTTTCTAAGACCACTTCGATATGGCCCTGGTATTCGTCAAAAGCCTCAAGGTAGTCCTCAAGCGGCTCTTCGAGACGCTCCTTGGAAAAGGCTGCGATAGCTTTGCTGCGGGCGGATTCGAGCTGGTCGTCGGTCCAAATTGGCGGGTCAATCAAGAGGTCACTCCGGCGGCCAAAAGAGCTGGTCCCGGCACGATCAGCCTTTCCATTTCTCTCGGTTCAAACTTCGTCAGACCGCCAGCATAAGTGCGACCGGACTTTTGGGAAATGTTCGTTTGCAGGAAAGCGACCAATCGCTTTTGGACCGCCTCCCCCAGATGTTCGCGGGGATAGAGACCGTGGGCGATGTTGATGTGCCGCGCATCGGCCTTGTTCAGGATGAAGCCCGGCGGTCGGCGCGCCATGTAGGTCGAGATGATAGGTGCAGCGACCCGCAGCCCCACGGCCCACCACGCCCTGCGGTTTCGGGCGACATAGCCTGTGTGCGCACCCATGGCCCTTGCGACCTTCAAGAACTTCTCGACCGCCTTGCGGGCCGACGCATCCAGCTCGTCCAGATCGGCGGGCAGGTCGATGACACGGCGCAGCCGGTGCGGGTCCGAGAGAAGCCCGTCCGCCTCAAGAACCTCCCTCGCCCGCGTGATCGTCGGGAAAAGCACGGCCTCGGGGAGACCGATGCTGTGCTCGCCTGCGATCCAGACGCCATTCGCCCCGGTGACTGTGCCCCGATGGACGCGGCACAGCTCGCCAAGTTCGACATAGCCCTCTGGCGGCTTCTCCGAGCTGCGGGTCAGGTGCGACCAGCGGCCTTCCGCAGCCAGGCGGTCGCGATGGACCCGCCTGCCCTTCCCCAGCTCGTCCAGCGAAGCCAGATCTTCGATGCGCCGGAAATAGACCGAGGTCGGCTTCGCCCCGATATCGAACGTGGTGATGGCGGCAGTCGTCGCTGCGTCCGGGAAGGGCTGGGCGGTCGGCTCAATGACGGTGACGCTCTTCCCGCCGAGTCGGCCGAGCATCAGCGACCTAACAAGAGCGCCGTAGTTTACGTCCAGCCATTCCGACGCCGTGATGAAGGCACCGAAGTCCTTCGGCTTCGCGCTACTGGCCGTCGCCAGGAAGAAATAGACGTGCAGGCCCGCGAGCTTGCTCGCGGTCAGTTTCAGCTTCGCGGCCTCGGCTGCCAACCATTCCTTCCACGGCGCGGCGATCTGGTGGTGCCGAACATAGGGCGGATTGCCGATGTAGAGGGTACTGCCGTCAACCTGCTCGTTAAAACGCCGGTAGTCGCCTAGGATGATCCTGGCGCGCTTGCCAGAGCCGCTGACGGCAAGGTTAGCTCGGGCCATGAGTGCTGCCAGCGGGTCGATGTCGATCCCGATCAGCTCCGCATCCGGGAACCGCGCGCCTGCGAGCGCCAGGAACCGCGCCGATCCGACGCCGGGGTCGACGACGCGGCACGGGGTTCGGGTGTTCGCAGCCCAATCGACCATCGTCTTCACGATGGGCGCAGGCGTGTAGGTCGCACCGTTCTCCCGGCGCGTGTCCGGGGACCGCAGGGCGGAGAACGCGTCGCCCAGCGGATCGGCTCCGGCCATGATCCGGCACCGAATGTCGGCAATCTGGCGGGCGTCGACCGACTGTCCAGTCACGGTCCTCGCCAGTGCCATCTCGGCGGCGGACATGGGTCCACCGGCCTCTGCCGCACCAAGGGCCAGCGTCATGGCGACAAGATCAGCCTCGCTGCGGAAAGATGTCAGGGCCTGGCTCATGATGCGGACTTCAACTGGTGCAGGCTTCGGCGTCCCTGGAAGGGGAGAACGTGGATTTTCTGTTCTCTCTTGCGCGCCTCGGCGATGTCGTAGCTGCTCTGCATCCGCATCAGCACGTCCATCGCGATGCCGAACGCTTTCTCCAACCGCAGCGCCATTTCAGGTGACAAGCTGGCGCGGCCGTTGAGGAACTTCGACAGCGCAGGGCGCGTCACCCCGAGCGCCAATGCAGCATCCGTGACCGACAACCCGTGCGGCTGGATGACCTCGGACCATACGAAAGGTCCGGGATGGGCAGCTTTGTCCGCCCGCGAGTCTTGATCCATTGCCGCTGTATCCTCCCGGAAATCGTCCCAAACCGTGCACTGTAACGCGACGAATTACAATAATGTTCTTGCTTTGTTTTTAACGCAAGGGTGTAGAGTGCGACTCAATGAGCACAACTGCGGAGGAGCGAACGCATCCTACAGATACGGATAGGCAATATGCTCCGGCACTTGCCGACGCGCGCCAGCCCGTCGCTACAGCCCGAACAGCCAAGACTGGCCTGAAGCAGCAGGAAACTATGTCGGAAGGGCAGGGGCTGGGGTCCTAGATCAGAACTCTCTCTACCTCATCTAGGCTCACATCGTCCGATCGGCGATCATAGAGCTGCGTCGTGCGGGTTGAGGCGTGGTTGGCCATCTGCGCGGCTTTCTCCAACGTGCCGCCGTTCTTGAGGTAGGCCGTGATCCCCGTCGCCCGGAAACTGTGGTTGCCAATCCGGGTGGCGATGCTGGCGGCTTTCGCGCGCCGCCGAACCATCGCATAGGCATTGGCCTGGGGCAGGGGGGTCATGGTCAGCTGGTCCGTGCCGCGCCCGATCGTGCGGAACAGCGGGCCTCTCAAGTCACCGCCAAGACCTGCCGCCTCGATATAGGCATGGAGATAGGTCTCAAGATTGTGATGGCAGGGCATGTCATGGCGCTTGCCGCCTTTCTCATGCAGCCGCACCCAAAGCCGCCGCTGCTGGACGTAAACGTCTTCAATCTTCATGTCGAGCGCCGCCCCGATGCGCGCAAAGGAATAGACCATCAGGCCGATCAGTGCGCGATCGCGCAGGCCCGCAATGGTACTGACGTTAATTCCATCCAGAAGGGCGCGCGCCTCGGAAGGCTCCAGGACCGGCGTCTTGCCCCGGCGCACCTGGTGCGAAGGTCCGCGCACCGATGCGGACGGATTCACCGGCACGATCTGCCCGGTGACCAACCAGTCGAAGAGGTGGCGGATGGCGGCGAGACGCTGCTTGACGGTCGGCGCGGACAGTTCGACGGTCAGGTGCTCCACCCACGTCGCTACATGGATCGGCTGTACGGCCCCGATCGAGGCGATGCCATGATCATGGCACCAGGCAAGGAAGTCGCAGATCGCGCGCGCGTAAGCCCGGCGGGTGTTCGGGTTGCGGATGTTCGCGGCAAAAAACTCGATGAAGCGCATTCGTGTCCGATCGCCAGCATCGGCGATCAAGGCGGGCAGGGCAGGCGGGCAGAGAGGATCAGCATGAACGATGCTCATCCGGCGGCACCCGCCTTCGTAATCAGACGGCGGAGTTTCGCCCGGTCGTCGTCGGCGAGCACAACACCCAAGGAAGGATAGTCAGGTTGAATAACCTGCCGAATACGGCCTTCCGGGAACAGCGGCAGCAAGAGCCGGAAAGCAGGATTGAACCGGCGCTTGCTCCAGCCGGTCTTTTCGTGCAACTCCGGTGCGTGACCTGTATCCTCCGCCAACATCAGGCGGGCGATCTCGACGGCATCCGCGTTGGTGTCCCAGCCCATCACATGCGGATCGACCTGCTCATAGGCGTCCTCGGCCAAGGCAATGCGCCAGCCGCCGATGAAGTCCCAACTCTTCAGAAGACCAAGCGCCTTGAGGTCGGAAACCGCGTCCTTGATGGACTGCCTGTCCTCGTCTGGAAACAGCGCGCTTAGTGCATCGAGGTCATAGTCCTGCATGCTAAGGCCATCGGGGCACTCTTGCGCCAGCCGGACAAGAAGCTGTGCGGGAAGGCCGGTGATAGTTTCGGACGGGGCGAGCATGTCCTCATGGCGATCCAGTCTTTCGCCATGCTGGTTGGAGCGCTCCGTGATCGCGCTCTCCCAATCCTCGCGGCTCTGATCAGTCTTCGACGGGATGACTTCCCGAAGAAGCCCCGTCACGATCCCGCCGCCCGGCACGATCTCCGCCATGCTTTCGGCGATCGTCCGGGTGAGGTCGCGCCCTTGGTACTGGGCAGGCGGAGTGATTGGGATTCGGTCGTCCTGGTCTGCCATGGTGGCCTCATAGTGTATGATAAAGGACATTATCATATACTATGGGGCAACCAAGCACCACGCAATGAGCCGGTAGGTGCCAGGTCAGAAACGTCTTAAACCCACATTCTCCAAGTAAGTCGCTGATTTCGCTGTCGTAATCGTGATATTTCGCATATAAATCATGGCGTTGACGGCTGCGAGGGGCGCGTTTCATGGATCACCTGGAGGGTGCGGGCTTGGCGCGGGGAGATCGGGTTGATTTCGACCGCCGTGTGCGTCTGGAGTTCCGTGGTGCGCAGATCAGTTCAGACGGTGGCCTGCTGGTGATGCGCGAGCTTGATGACGTGCTCGGCCTGTCCAATCTGGCGTCGGAGGCGCTGCGAGACAGCCGCACCGGGAAGAACACGCTCCATCGGCTTGACGGATTGTTCCGGCAATCGGTGTTCGGACGACTGGCCGGATACGAGGATGTGAACGATGCCGACCGCTTGGCCCTCGATCCCGTGATGCGTCAGGTCGTTGGCGGCAGGGCCGTCGAGGCGCAAGCTGCTTCGGCATCGCAGATGGGACGGTTCGAGACCGAGACGCTGGCTCTGGCCGCGAACCGGGCGGCGCTGGCCGATCTGAACGGCCAATGGATCGACCGGTTTCATGACCGCAACGGGTTGAAATACATCGTGCTGGACATGGACAGCTCGGTCAGCCCCACCCACGGCGATCAGGAAGGTGCTGCCTGGAACGGGCATTTCGACTGCACCTGCTATCACCCCATCTTCTTGTTCAACCAGTTTGGCATGCTGGAGCGCTGCGCCCTGCGTAACGGCAATGTCCACAGCGCCGATGGCTGGCGGGATGTCCTTGATCCCGTCATTGCCCGATATGCTGGCCGCGACCTTGGTGGACGCTTCTTCCGGGCCGACGCTGCCTACGCGATCCCCGCGATCTATATGCGGCTGGAAGAAGCCAGGTTCTTCTACGCCATCCGTCTGCCCGCCAACGCCGTCTTGCGCGAGAAGATCGCGCATCGGCTGACACGGCCCGTGGGACGGCCTTCGCTGACCAAGGTCAAACGGTTCTTCGAGGACTTCGAGTATCAGGCGGCGTCCTGGGACAAGCCGCGCCGCGTCATCGCCAAGATCGAATGGCATCCGGGCGAGCTGTTCCCCAAAGTCGGCTTCATCGTCACCAACCTGCCGATGGAGCCAGACTGGGTGGTGAGGTTCTACAACCAGCGCGGCACCGCAGAGCAGCACATCAAGGAAGGCAAATATGCCTTTCGCTGGACGCGGCTGTCATGCCGGAAGTTCCGGCACAACGAGGTGCGGCTGCAACTGCACGCGCTGGCCTACAACCTGGCAACCTTCCTGCGCTGCATCGAACTGCCCGAGGCCATGGCGGACTGGTCGTTGACCAGCCTGCAACTCAAGCTGATCAAGATCGGCGCCCGCGTCGTCCGCCACGCCCGCGCCATTACCTTCCAGTTGGCCGAGGTCGCCGTCACCGGCCCGATGGTGCGGGCCGTCCTTGCCGCCATCCGCCGTCTTCGAACGCCTCCGTCATGCGCATGACCACGATCCATGCCCAAGCTGAACGAAAGCGGCAGGACAGGTCCGTCTGCCGCGCGGAAAAGCGGCTCTGCCGGGCCAGAATGCTGCGGGTTCGAGGCTTGATCCACCCGACTTCGGCCGTTTGCGCGACGACAGACACCGCTCGGGGCGAAAAACGCTTGCCCAGCGAGCAAAATCAGGCGATCTTGAAGTCAAGCGGCAGGCCACTTGGGAAATGTCGGATAAAGTCGCTCGCGCTTGAGCGGCACTGGAGTTTCAGGTGCACAGCTCTGCCATCATTGCCCTGCTGATCGTGGGTCTCGACGCCATGGGTCTCGGCCTCATCATGCCGGTCCTTCCGGCGCTTCTGCGCGAGCTTGTGCCGACGGAGCAGGTCGCTGGTCACTATGGTGCCTTGCTGTCGCTCTATGCGTTGATGCAGGTCGTCTTCGCGCCCCTGCTTGGACAACTTTCGGATGCTTACGGTCGGCGTCCGGTGCTTCTGGCTTCTCTCGCGGGAGCCGCAGTCGATTACACGATCATGGCATCTGCGCCGGTCCTGTGGGTGCTTTATATCGGCCGACTCGTCTCCGGCGTCACGGGAGCAACCGGAGCCGTAGCTGCCTCAACCATTGCCGATTCGACAGGGGAAGGTTCGCGCGCACAGTGGTTCGGCTACATGGGGGCCTGCTATGGTACGGGCATGATTGCCGGGCCAGCTCTTGGTGGCATGCTCGGCGGTATTTCTGCTCATGCTCCGTTTGTCGCCGCTGCCCTTCTCAACGGGATCGCGTTCCTGCTTGCCTGCATTTTCCTAAGGGAGACCCGTCGCGGCGATGGCGAGACCGGAAAGCCGGTTCGCATCAAACCATTCGTTCTGTTCCGGCTGGATGATGCGTTGCGTGGGCTGGCTGCCCTTTTCGCAGTTTTCTTCATTATTCAACTGATCGGCCAAGTGCCTGCGGCCCTATGGGTCATCTATGGCGAGGACCGTTTTCAGTGGGATACCACGACTGTTGGTTTGTCGCTTGCGGCGTTTGGAGCAACACATGCGATCTTCCAAGCGTTTGTTACCGGCCCGCTTTCAAGACGGCTTGGAGAGCGGTACACGCTACTCTTTGGCATGGCTGCGGATGCGACTGGCTTCATTCTTCTGGCTTTTGCCACGCAGGGATGGATGGTGTTCCCGATTTTGTTGCTGCTTGCCGCCGGAGGTGTTGGCATGCCGGCCTTGCAGGCAATGCTTTCGAATAATGTCAGCAACAACAAGCAGGGAGTCTTGCAGGGAACGCTTACGAGCCTCACCAATTTAAGCGCCATCGCGGGACCGCTTGGCTTTACGGCACTCTATTCTGCCACCGCCGGAGCATGGAACGGTTGGGTTTGGATTGTCGGTGCGTTTCTTTATGTAGTGTGCTTGCCAATGCTCCGCAGGCCTTTCGCCACTTCGTCGTGATTGAGATCGTAGCGGATAGGCATGGGCAGGCTGAAGAAAAATAGCAGGTTAAATCCGCCAAGCCATCAACTTAGTTTGGGGCGCATTCCACTTGCATCGTTGATCCAGACGCTTGCCGTCGCCGAACATCTCAGCTTCTACCGCGCCGCCCAGGCGCTCGGCACCAGCCAGTCTAACGTCAGCGCGAGGATCAAGGCGCTGGAGCAAGACCTCGGCATCCTTCTGTTCGAGCGCAATACCAGAGGCGTCCGCCTCACCGAGGCCGGGCGCCTCTTTGTCGAGCGGGTCGCGGTCGGCGTCAATCAACTCGACCATGCGGTGAAGACTGCTGGTATGGCGGCGTCGGGAGAGTGCGGCCGACTGCGCGTCGGTATCCATGCCCTGATGCCGCGCAGCTTTCTCGCCGAACTGATCGCGCAATACCGCGAAGACCATCCCGACATTGAGGTCGAAATCACCGAAGGCACGGCCCGCGAAGCGGTAATGCAGCTTCGCGCCGATGAGTTGGATGTGGCGTTTGTGGCGGGGGCTCCCGAACTGCCCGACTACCACGCTCGTCCGATCTGGACC
>NZ_CP034330.1 GCF_003940805.1 Tabrizicola piscis | reverse complement strand
TCCTGGTCCTAGTTGGGATGAGATCAGGGTGCAGGCGGGATCGATGCGATCAATATCTGAATCAATTCTCCATACAATATTGCACACAAGACGATAGCTGCGCTGAAAACTTGGGCTCAAATTGATCGCCATCGGGTAGAAAAGCGGCGGAGAATGAGTGGTGGCGCCCAAGTTCGGCAGAATCGCATTGCCGTTTGACAATATGGCCTTGATGCATACAAAGGCAGTCAATGCGAAATTCCGGAGCAGATCGTGAAGTCCTGGGTTCCCACACTTGGCGCGAAGGGCAGGCCTTGCTACCTGGAAATTGCCGACGCCATCGAGCGTGACACCGACAGCGGCATGCTGTCGGCGGGTGACCAGCTGCCGCCGCAGCGGCGTCTCGCCGAAGCTTTGGGGCTGGATTTCACCACGATCAGCCGGGCCTACACCGAAGCGCAGTCCCGCGGTCTGGTCGAAAGCCATGTCGGTCGTGGCACCTTTATCCGGGCCAGGGCGGATGCCACCGGCCCGGTTGCCGATCTGCAGCGCACACGAGAGCAGGACCTGTCGATGAACCTGCCGCCAGAACCGGATGACCCGGCGCTCCTGGCCGCGATGCGCGCGGGTCTGGACACGGTGGGGGCCAATCTTGTGCCGCTCTTGCGCTACCAGTCGACCGTCGGGTCCGAAATGGACCGTGCGGCCGCGTTGTCATGGCTGTCGATGCGCGGAATGGTCCCGAACCTCGACCGTATTGCCGTGACACCCGGGGCCCATGCAACGATGGTGGCCGTGCTGAACATTCTGGCCTCCCCCGGAGACACGATCCTGTGTGAGGCGGTCACCTATCCCGGTTTGCGGTCCATCGTCGCGCGGGCGGGGCTGAACCTGATCGGCCTGCCCGTCGATGCCGCGGGCATCGTGCCGGATGCGCTGTCGGCTGCAATCCTCAAGCACAAGCCAAAGGCGCTGTATCTGAACCCCACGCTGCACAACCCGACCACCCTGACCATCCCGGCAGAGCGGCGGATGGAAATCGCCGAAGTCCTTCTGCGCCACAACCTGCCTCTGGTCGAAGATGATGCCTACGGGTTCATCCTGCCAAACGCGCCGCCGCCCTTTGCAACGCTGGCCCCGCTGCTCACCTGGCATATCGGCGGGCTGGCCAAATGCATCGGCGCCGGCCTGAGGCTTGCCTTTACCATCGCGCCGGACAGCCGGTCATCCTATCAGCTGGCGCAAACACTGCGCGTCACCAACGTCATGGCGTCACCTTTGTCGATGGCCCTTGTGACCCGCTGGATCGAAGATGGCACCGCCGACCGGATCTGCCGCTTTATCCGCGCTGAAAGTGCCGCCCGGCAGGACATCGCGGCCGAGCTTTTGCAGGGGCAGCGTTTTGATGCCGACAGGCACGCTTTCAACATCTGGCTGAAGCTGCCAGCCGGTGTCGGACGGGCGGAGGTGATGGGCAGGATGAACGGGCATGGCATCGGGCTGATGCCTTCCGACGCCTTCACCGTGCTTGGTGCCGCTGATGAACGCGTGCGCGTCTGCCTTGGCGGGTCAATCACCCGCGCAGGGCTGCGCAGTGGGCTGTCATTCCTGGCAAACAGCTTGAACGGCGAAACCTGGCTGGGCTAGCGAAGGTCTGGTGGTCCTGCACGGGCAAGCATGCGCTGCCGACCGGACATTCATACAACGATCCGCCACATCCGAAACCGCCCCTCCCCTGTCACCTCGCGGATCAGGCCCTGCGCTTCCATCCAGGCAAGGTTGCGCTGAACCGCAGCCCGGCTGGCACCTGTCAAAGCCTCGGCCATCGGAGCCGAGACAATGGGCCATTCAGCCAGAACGCCGCGCAGGGCTGGCGGGGTCTTGCCCGAAAGCGAGGACATCTCGGTTTTCGCACGCCCCGACCAGGCTTCGATGTCGTCAAGATGCCGCATCGCGGTCAGGCATGCGGCCTCCATTCCGTCAAGCCAACGCACCAGCCGCTGTGCAGGCGCACCGCCAGCGCGCAGCCCCCCTGCCCCGCCCATGGCAAGCGGCGCGAAGACTGCGCCTTTGGCATCGGTGGCTGCGATGCGCGCGGCAGTGACCGCCGCTTCCATCCGGTCGCCGTTCTGGTCAAGGCCCGCAAGGCTCCAAACGTGAAAGCCCATGCAGGCGCGAGAGAACGGATGCAGGTCATCTGCGGCCGCCATCAGGTCCAGCCACCCGCCGGCGCGATCGGCAAACGGCTCCGCTTCATCGGCGATGGTGTCCGGGTCGCGGCGGTCAAGGAACGCGGGAAAGTCCGGCTCGGGTCCGGGACCGCCTGTCAGACGTCGAACCGCCCATCCGACACGCGTCAGCGCTGCGGTGTCGTCCTGCGCCCCCGACAGACGCAGGGATATCCAAAGCGCCAGCCGATCCGGGCCAATCCGGTCGCCCACAAACCAGCTAAGGTCCGCCGCCTCGATCAGCGCAAGCCTGTGCCGCCAACCTTCCGGGCCCCGCTTCAGCCGATCATCCAGCGCGCCGATCCGGCCGGCAACTCGGGCGAGACGCGCAGCACAGGCAGCCTCTGCCAGACGCCATGCGTCAATCGCCGCCGCCTCTCGCGGCTCTGATCGCGGCCCGGGCAGCAGATCGTCCGGCTCCGCATCCATAGGTCCGGGCAGGAACCACAGGTCGTCCGTTGATACCACTTCGCCCTCCTCGACGTCATCGAGGAGGGTGTCGGTATTCCCATATTTCGAAGGAGTTCTCGGTCTCATATGTGCAAAATACGGGGGCTTTGCATTTTACCCAAGCGCTTTGTCGGAATGCTTCGCCTCCTGCGAGATCATCATTGAGGGGCCGGCGTCTGGTGTTCCGGGCGTGGATCTCGCGTTTCGACGGCGGAAGAGTAGCAAGCTGTGGTCTGGCCGGGCGACAGGCGCGTCGGTCGGCAGGACAAGCAACCCCGCTCTTCCCACAGAGGTCGCGCAGTGGTGCAGCCGAAGGCCGACTGTTCCGCTTCGTGGAATGGTGTCTTGTGACCACCGCGCGTTCCGAAGCAGGCCGCTGTCAACGATGCTCTGGGCCGTGGGCGCGACCGATTGGTCGGCCACGTGCCAGACCTCACCCCGATCAACGGAGCACCTTGATGCAACATGAACATGGCCCTGATGGCGATCTTCCGGAAATGTCCCTCTTCAATGTCAGCCGCCGCGGCTTTCTTGGAGGGGGTGCCACCGCAGTCTCGGCCGTCATGGTCGGGGCCGCGTCCACGATGACAGGCCAGCCGGCCCTTGCCGAGACTGCAGGCATGATGCCGCCCCCCGCCCCGAACGCATCGGGCAGCATGGGCGTCCGCCTGACCTATCTGGGCGGTCCGACCTACCTGATCGAGATCGGAAACTTCCGCATCCTGACCGATCCGGGCTTCGATCCGCAGGGCACCGAGCGCGATGAGGGCCCCGGGCATCTGCTGACCAAGATCATGGCACCGCCGATTGCCGCCGACCAGATTGGCGAACTGGACCTTGTGCTGCTGAGCCACGCCCAGCACTTTGACAACCTCGACAACGAAGGTCGGCGGCTGTTGGGGACGGCAAAGCTTGCCCTGACCACACCGGAAAGCGTCGCCCTTGGCCTGCCGGGCAACCCCAAAGGCCTGAAAACCTGGGAATCGACCGAGGTGAGCAATGCCCAAGGCGAGACCTTGAAGATCACTGCCATGCCCGGGGTACACACCAGCAACCCGGACCTGCGCGACATCATCGGCGAGGTGACGGGGTTCATGGTCGAGTGGGAAGGCCAGAAGGACGGCGCGCTGTACATCTCGGGCGATACCGTCTGGATCGACGATCTGGAAGAGATCGCCAAACGCTACAAAGTTGGTACGGCCGTTCTGCACATGGGGGCGGCCAACGTGCCTGCGGTCGGGGACAACATCCTGACCATGCGCTCCGAGGACGGTGCCCGTCTGTCGAAACTCCTGCAACTGAAGAACGCTTATCCCGCCCATTTCGAAGGCTGGCGGCATTTTTCGCAAGGCAGCTGGCAGATGCTGCGCGACTTCAATACGGCCGGTGTTGCCGACACGCTCCGGCTCTTGCGCCCCGGCGAATGGCACGAAGTCGAGGTCTGAAACCACCCACGGCTGGACCGCCACAGGGCGGTTCAGCCTCCTGGCCGTATCCGCTGACAGGGCAAGACGAAGATGGCAGCGCCTGACACTCTGGAGCCCGCGTCGATCCGGCACCGGTTTCGGCGGCTAACAACCGCACGGCATCCGCCGCTTGCGGCCATGTCACGCGACCACATGTATGACCACGGTCGCATGATGGCACCGGGGGGCATGCTTCTGGCCCGGATGATGGCGCAGCATCTGTCGCCCTGCCCCGGCGCACGGATTCTCGACATCGGCTGCGGGCGCGGCCAAACGTCGGTGATGCTGGCCTCCGAACTGGACGCGCATGTGGTTTCCGTTGATCTTTGGACCAGTGCGCAGGAACGCCAGCTTCTGGCCCGGCAGGCGGGCGTGGCGGACAGAGTGTTTGCCCTGCAGGGGGATATGACCCGCGGCCTGGCCGCCGGCATTGCAGCGTTCGACGCCATATTCGTGATGCAGGCCTTCCACTCGTTCGGCGCACGGCGGGGCATGCTGGACTATCTCGCCAGACTGCTGAAGCCGGGTGGGCGCATCGTGATCGGCCAGACCTGTTTTCGCGATGACCCCGAGGCGATCCCTGAAGCGCTGCGCGACGACGACGGCTGGAACACCGAATATGCCCGCTACCATTCTCCAGGCTGGTGGAGGGCCTTGTTCCAGCGCGGCGGTCGCTTTCTGGTTGATCACTGCGCCGAGATTCCAGATGGCGACATCTTCTGGGAGGACCATGCCCTCTATTGCGGCGACCGGGCGGGCTGGTCCGCAGATTTCATGGCGCAGCACGGCTGGATCTTGCGGCACATAGACCGAAGCCGCAAAAACAAGCCACATCTCACGCATTTCATGCTCTTGGCGGTCAAGCAGGGCCTGTGACTCATTGTCGGGCCGCCTGCCACAACCAGCAGCTTTTGCCGCCACACGTTCAGGTGTGGCCTGCGCCGAAGCATATCCGCGCAGCCGCTATGGGCCCCCGAGTGACAAGATGATTATTCCGCTGAACGTGGCTCTGAATTGCGCGGTCCGAGCATTCCGCCCTTGCGGCGAAGCAATTAGGTTTTGTTGCACTGGCGCGGGATGGTCCCGCAGGCCAAGCAAGACAGGAAGACCGCAATGTCACGCATCAATACCCCAGCCAGCATCGACACCGCGCCAGCTGGCTCGCAGCCACTGCTTGAGGCAGTGAAAAAGCAGTTCGGCATTGTACCGAACCTGTTCCGGGTTGTCGGCAATTCGCCTGCCGCCCTTGAAGGCTACCTCGGCCTGAATGCGGCCCTGGGCAAAGGCGCGGTCGACGCCAAGACGCGGGAACGGATCGCGCTGGCGGTGGCCGAGATCAACGGCTGCGACTATTGCCTGGCGGCGCACAGCTACATGGGCGCAAACCTCGCGAAACTGGACGAGGCCGAGATTCTGGCCAACCGCCGGGGCACCTCGGGCGATGCCAAGGCCGACGCGGCGGTGCGCTTTGCGGTTGCGGTGACCAAGGCGCGTGGTCGCGTCGGCAATGGCGATGTCGAGGCTATCCGGGCCGCCGGTTTCAGCGATGCGCAGATTGTCGAGATCGTCCTGCATGTCGCGCTGAACACGCTGACCAATTACGTCAACAACGTTGCCGAAACGGCCATCGACTTTCCGGTGGCCAAACCTCTGGCCGCCTGAGCCCACATCCGGCGCCTTCACCGCGGCATTCTGAAACAAGGACCCGGCCCGGACCACCTGCCAAGGCCAACCGCCGCATCCATCCGGGCGCGGGTTCCCGCGCGGTCCTGCACGCAGCGCTCGCCCTCATGACAGGGCGAGCCGGTTGACTTCGTCACGCGGCAGGCCCACCGAACTTTGGCACCGAACGGACCATGGGAACGAACCCGGGCAACGCCTCGACCCGGTGGAGCCAGGCCCGGATTTCCGGATAGGTGTCCAGCGAGATATGTCCCTCGGGCGAATGGGCGGTATAGGAATACAGCGCGACATCGGCAATGGTCGGGGCGCCGCCCGCAAAGAACGGCCCCCCGGCCGCCAGATGCGCCTCCATCACCCAAAGCACGCCCGCTGCGACCGCTTGCGCGCGGGGCAGATCGTATTTGGCGTCGAAGAGGCCCACCAGCCGTGCCACGGCAGGGCCCTGGAACAGCGGCCCGGCGGCCACTGACAACCAGCGCTGCACCTGCGCCGCTGCTTTGGCATCGACCGGGTACCACTGGCGCGCTAAGTCATAGCGGGTCGCCAGATACACAAGAATGGCGTTCGAATCCGCCAGCACAAAGCCGTCATCCTCGATCACCGGGACTTGCCCGAACGGGTTCATCGCCAGAAACGCGGGCGACTTCTGCGCGCCGGATGGCAGATCGATGATCTCGGCCGGACAGCCCAGCAAGGACAGCATCAACTCGACCCGGTGGGAATGGCCGGACAGGCGAAAGCGGTGCAGACGGATGGCGGGCATGGGCCAGGTCCTTTCGCTGGGTTCACTCAACGAGTCGCTTTGCTGGTCCGGCAGAGCCGGGGCCAGCGTGTCGCACGGATACCCATCACCGGACGTGGCCATCGCGGCCAGACATTCGAGGTAAAGGTTCGGGTCGGGGTGCTGTTCAGGCATCGGATGGCCCTTTGTGCTGCAATTGCGCCTCAAGCTCTGCGATCCGCGACAGCAGCGGCGCGGTCGCCCGTTGCACGTCGTCGAGGGTGAAGCGTTGGGTGATGTGCTGCGGACAGTTCCAGTCGAAGCCTTCGACGGTGATCACGATGCCGCGCTCGATCGTGGCGCGGTAGCCGGGGACGGCCAGACGCTCCAGCGTCGCACGGTCCTCAGGGTCCACCGCCCGCGCGTGGCCCAGCAGTTTCAGCCGTGTGCGGTTGGCATAGTCCATGAAGAACAGCGACACGCGGTCGTCGGTCAGCAGGTTGCCCACGCTGATGTACTGCCGGTTGCCACGATAGTCGGCAAAGCCGATGGTCTGCGCGTCCAGCACCCGGACAAAGCCCGCAGGGCCGCCGCGGTGCTGGATATAGGGCCAGCCGGTTTCGCCCACGCTGGCCATGTAGAGCGAATCGCGCGCGGCAATGAACTGCGCCTCGGCCTCGGTCAGATGATGGTTGAGCGGCTCGGCCACGCCCTCATTGCGCGAATAGGCCGCGCGGCTGCCCTGGCGCTCCTGCACCTTCTTGACGGTCGGAGTGAAGGCGATGTCGGCAAAACGGTGTGTCATGTTGGTTCCTTTGGGATCTATAGCCCCAGCGCTCTCAAACCCGGGTGGTCGTCCGGGCGGCGTCCAAGTGGCCAGTGGAACTTGCGGTCGGCCTCGACGATGGGCAGGTCGTTAATGCTGGCGTAGCGAAAGGCCATCAGGCCCTCTGCATCAAACTCCCAGTTTTCGTTGCCATAGCTGCGGAACCACTGCCCCGCAGCATTGCGCCATTCATAGGCAAATCGCACCGCGATCCGGTTGCCGTGAAAGGCCCAGACCTCCTTGATCAGGCGATAGTCCTGCTCGGCCATCCATTTGCGGGTCAGGAACGCCTGAATCTCGGCGCGGCCCCGGGGAAACTCGGCTCGGTTGCGCCATTGGCTGTCGGGCGTATAGGCCAGTGCCACGCGTGCGGGGTCGCGGCTGTTCCAGGCGTCTTCGGCCATCCGCGCCTTTTGCGCGGCGGTCTCGGCGGTGAAGGGGGGCAAGGGGGGGCGGGACATTGGGGGCTTCCTGTGCGTGGGGGCGGCAAGTGGCAGGCCCCGATGCCGGGGCCCGAACCCTGTCGCGGCGTGTCAGAGGTCTGCAATGGGCGTGGCCTTCCGCCCCGGGGGGTTGGGTTGGGTCGCAGGGGGGGGTCAGAGATAGGACCAGTCGGCGGGCAGCCAGCGCAGGGCCCCTGCGTCGCCGACAATGCGCCCGACACCGGGGAAGGGCATGTGGGTGGCCGCGATCAGCGACTTTGCTTCCGCCGCTTCCGCAAAGAACCGGGCGCGCGTGGCATCAGCCGCGGGTTTGTCCATCTCGAACACGATGCCGAAACCGGGGATCGCCGGATGCGCCGCCGGGTGGAACAGCATGTCGGCCACCAAAAGCAGGCTTTCGCCCCCATCCTCGATCCTGACCCCGATTTGCCCCGGCGTATGACCCGACAGGTCGAACACCGACACCCCCCGCGAAATCTCACGGTTGCCGTCGATCTGCTGCAGACGCGGGTACAGAGCGACAAGTTGCTCGGTCGCGGCAAAGCTGGAATGGGTGATCGCGGGGGCACGGGCCAGCATGCCGGCGTCGGTGAAGGTGGCGACATCGCGGCGGTCGATGTAGACCTCGGCATTGGGGTAGGTGTTGACGCCGCCCGCCACCATCCCGGCAATGTGGTCGACATGCGCATGGCTCAGGATCACCGCGTCAATGCTGCTCGCCGCCACGCCCAAAGCCTCCAGCGTGCCGGGCAGATAGCCGCTTGTCGGGCTGACCGTTCCCGCTGGCCCGCTGTCCACCAGAATGTACCGCTCGCCATCGTTGATGAGATAGGTCGAGAAACTGGCCCGGATCCCGTTCTTGCCAGCGGCAAACACCGCGTCGCCCGCCGCCTTCACATCCGCAGGCGCAGCCCCGGTGAACAAATCATAGGGAAAGTCGATGTAGCCGTCAGAGATGACGGTCACCTCGAACCGGCCGATCTGATAGCGCGCCACCACCGGCGGGCGGGCCAGCGGGCCGGTGGAGCGAGCCGCGGCGTGACTGGCAAGGGCGGCAGACAAGGGAAGGGCGGCAAGCGCGGCGCCAAAGCCGCGACGGGACAGGTTGACCATAAGATGTCCTTTCAAGGGGTTGCGGCGCGGCCCCGTCGGCTGCGGGCCTCGTGACCTCGACGTGGACCATGCTCCTGCAGCGGCGTTGCAAGAATACGCGACGTATGGAATTGATTATTCCACCAGATGAAACGAACGGAGAGGGAAGGCATGGACCGCTTTCACGAGATCGAGGTGTTCATCGCCGTCCATGACGCCGGCAGCTTTGCCAAAGCGGGCCAGCGGCTGCGCTTGTCGCCCCCCGCCGTGACTCGGGCGATCTCGGCGCTGGAAGATCGTCTTGGGGCCCGGCTGTTCCAGCGCACCACGCGCCGCCTGGCCATCACCGAGGTCGGCACCCGGTTTCTGGACAACGCGCGCCGCATTCTGGACGACCTCCGCGCGGCCGAGCGCGAGGCGGTTGGCGCCACCACCACACCGCGCGGACACCTGACCATCACGGCATCGGTCACACTGGGCCGGTCGCTACTGGCCCCCATCGCGCGGCAGTTCCTGGCGGAATACCCCGAGATCACCCTGTCGGTCCTGCTGCTGGACCGCATCACCAACCTGATCGAGGAAGGCATCGACGTCGCAGTCCGCGTCGCCCCGCTGCCGGACTCGACCCTGGTTGCGCGCAAGCTTGGGACGATGCAACGCCTGCTGGTGGCCAGTCCGGGCTATCTTGCCGCGCATGGTACGCCGATCGTCCCGGCCGATTTGACGCGCCACGCCATGATCGCCTTCACCGGCCTGATGCCAAACCGCGAATGGCGGTATCTTGACGGGCGCAGCGGCAAGGCCGTGTCCTTCATGCCAAGGCTGGAGATCAACGATGCCGTCTCGGCCATCGCCGCCGCCGAGGCGGGCGAGGGAATAAGCGTCGCCCTGTCCTACATGGTGGCAGAGAAGATCCGCCAAGGCACCCTCGTCCCGGTGCTGACCGATGTCACACCGCCACCAGCCCCGGTGCATCTGGTCTATCCGCAGTCACGCCAGCAGGCCCCAAAACTGCGCGCCTTCATCGACTTTGCAGCGCCGCGCCTGAAACGCGATCTGGACGGCCTGCGGCTGATTGGTGAGCCAGACCCTGAATAGGTCACCGCTGTCGGACGCAGGATAGGGCATTGAAGTGACGTCCGCGGCTTGTCCACCGATCCCTAAATTCTTGGTGTCCAATGGGCTTTATGCGCAAAATGGGCTATTTTTGCCTACTACTGACGGCTTTCTTCAGCTGCCTCATTACTCACGATAAGTTTGCCTTATCGTGTGTGTTGATCTTGACAGGAAATGATGGGCAGAATGACGCAACAATGGAGCGTGAAATGCCCTTAGAACGGATTTTCCAGCGCAACGCCGGTGGCTCGGAAATCGTCGACATTGCCGGTCACCACCGTGGCGCCTCGTGCAAGAGCGGTAGCGGCGATCATCAGGTCCGCGCTACCATGACCGATCTCCTGGCTCAGGCGTCCCCAGATACGGGCATCTTCAGCCGTGAACGGCAGGATCCGGTCGGAGAACACCTGCACCGTCCGATCAACCCAGGACCGCAGGTCTGCCGCAAAGGCAGGGTTCTGCCTGTCTTGCGCGCAGATGCCGCGCTCGATCTCTCCAATCGTGATGACGCTCAGAAACAGATCGCCTTCCGCTTTGCCACGCAGCCAGGCGGCAACCTGCGGGGCGCGGTCGGGGCGACGCACCGCAGAGATCACGTTGGTATCCAGCAGATACATCAGAATGCTGCATCGCGCGGGCGCGCAGACAAGCGTTCAAACTCGCCCCCCGGAAAGGCCAGAAGATGGTCCGCAAAGCTCTCGCGATGCTCGGCCGCTTCAGCGACAAGCCTGTGGTATGCCTCAGCCGACAGCACGACCACCGCCGCCTTGCCGCGCCGGGTCACTTCCTGCGGTCGACCAGCCAGAGCGGCCTCCACCACGGAAGAAAAGCGGTTTTTCGCATCTTGCAGCGTCCACATCGGGTCACTCCATGCTAGCTATCTGTCTAGCTATATGGGGCAAACCCAGACCTGTTGCAAGGGTCCCGCATGACCACCCTTGCCCTCCCCGCCTATGCCCAGCTCTCCGAAGCTGACGAGGCGGCACTGACCGATCTGTACCGCCGCGGCACGCCCGCCAACACGCTGCGCGCCTGGGAACGGGATCTTGCCTATATCGCAGCCTGGAAGATGGCCTCGTTCGGTCGGCCACTGGACTGGCCCGAGGAGGAGAAGGTAGCCCTGCGCTTCATCCTTGATCACGCGCAGGACCTGACGGAAAAGCCGGGCGCTGCACGGGATGTAGCGATGGAGCTGATCGCCATCGGGTTGCGGCGCGAGCTGACCTGCCCTGCCCCGGCCACGCTGGACCGGCGCATCGCAAGCTGGCAGGCGTTCCACCGGATGCGAAACCTGGCCTCGCCCTTCTCGTCCCCCCTTGTCCAGCAGGCCCGGCAAAAGGCCCGGCGCGCCAATGCGCGGCCCCGGGTGCCAAAGTCGCCCAAACCGGTGACCCGCGATATTCTTGAGGCACTGCTTGCCACCTGCGATGCCAGCCGCCGCGGCATCCGGGACCGCGCCATGCTGATGCTGGCATTCGCCAGCGGTGGGCGACGGCGGTCGGAACTCACCGCGCTGAATGTCGAGGACGTTGGCCTTGATGACTTCACGCCCAAGGGTCTGATCTGGATCACGTTGTTGGACACCAAGACCACGAGGAAGGATCAGGCCCCACGCCTGCCGATGAAGGGCCGGGCCGCCCGTGCGCTAGTGCATTGGCTGGAGGTGACCAAGATCACCGATGGCCCGCTGTTCCGTCCGATCTCTCTATCCGATCGCCCCCTGCCCCGCCGCCTCGCAACGGATGCCCTTCGCACGATCCTGCGGCACCGGTTGGTTCTTGCCGGGCTGCCGGTGAATTTTGCCACCCCACATGGCCTGCGCGCCGGGTTTCTCACTCAAGCCGCCCTCGACGGCGCGCCCTTGGCTGCCGCCATGAAGCTGTCCCTGCACCGATCCGCCGTGCAGGCCCAGAAATACTATGCCGATGTCGAGATCACCGAGAACCCGGCGACCGATCTTCTCGGCGAGTGACGGGCTATCTCAGTAGCTGGTCAACCGTCCGACAGGTAGGCTGTCAGTTTCTGATAGGCATGCAGGATACCGGCGATCTCGACCCCGTGCCCTTCCCGCCGGTAGAGCCACCGCCTGCGCACAGAGGTTTTCCTTGCAATCCTTCCATACGGTGGAGTATTTGCAAGGTATGTACCCGCGCCAGACCACCCAGACTGTCCTCCGTGCCCTGGACGAGCAGGCAGCAGTCGTCCTGCTTGGACCCCGGCAGGTCGGCAAGACGACCCTTGCCCTTGCCATCGCGGAGGAGCGGGCGGCGAACTACCTTGACCTGGAGCGTGAGGCAGATCGCGCCGTGCTGGGCGAGGCGGACCTTTACCTTGACGAACAGGCTGGCAAGTTGGTGATTCTGGATGAGGTCCAGCAGATGCCCGGTCTGTTCGCCACGCTGCGCGGCCAGATCGACGCCCGGCGGCGCAAGGGGCTCCGCACGGGGCAGTTTCTCTTGTTGGGATCGGCCTCGAACGTCCTGCTGAACCAGTCGGCTGAATCTCTGGCGGGCCGGGTCCGCTATGTCGAGATGCCGCCCCTGCAGGTGGACGAGGTCGGGGCCGACCGCCTGAACGACCTTTGGCTTCGTGGCGGATTTCCCGACAGTTTCCAGGCCGCCAGCGACCGGGCCAGCCTGACCTGGCGCGAGGATTTCCTGCGCACCTATCTGGAGCGCGATATCCCTGCCCTTGGCCCCCGCATCCCGGTAGCCACGCTGCGCCGGTTCTGGACGATGCTGGCCCATACGCAGGGCGGGCTTCTGAATGCGGCGGCTTTGGCCGAGGGTCTGGGAGTTTCGGGCCAGACGGTCGGGCGCTACCTTGACCTGCTGGTTGACCTGATGCTGGTGCGCCGCCTGATGCCGTGGCACGAAAACGTGGGCAAGCGACTGGTGAAGTCGCCGAAGGTGTATGTCCGGGACAGCGGGCTGGTTCATGCGCTGCTTGGGCTTGGCACGCTGGAGGCCCTGCTTGGCCATCCGGTCGTCGGCGGCAGCTGGGAAGGGTTCTGTGTGGAGGCGCTGATCGCCGCCGCGCCAGCGGGGACAGAGCCTTACTTCTACCGCACCTCGGCCGGGGCCGAACTGGACCTGATCCTGCGCATGCCGAATGGTGAGGTCTGGGCGATCGAGATCAAGCGGACCACCGCGCCGAAGCTGTCCCGCGGCTTTCACAACGCGTCAGAAGACATCAAGGCCAGCCGCAAGATCCTGATCTACGCCGGGACCCGCGAGGTTCCGGCGGGGGAGGAAACCCGCGCCATGCCCTTGGCAACGGCCATCGCCCTGCTGCGCGGACTTTAGAAACCTTCCCCGCGGGGAAGGTCCCTGCCCTACCCGTCCAGCTGGTCCAGCATCAGGCGCACGGCCTGTTCCAGCCGCCGTCGATCAATGGTGGTGAAGTCGCGGTCAAGCTGGATCTCAAGCTTGCCGACGGCGGCCACGCATTTGCCACGGCCGTCCTGGCGATCGAACTGGAAACTCGTCTTGGCCTTTGCCGGTTTGTCCGGGCGCGGTGGCACGGCCGGTTGTTCCCGGGCCTCGCCCTCGTCCGCTTCGCCCGCAAAGCGCCGCAGGACGGCCAGCTCGTCAGTGACGGACCGGGTGTCCCAACCCTTCAGCTCGGCCCGGATCAGCGCGGCAAGACCATCCACCTGCTCGAACCTGCGGGCCAGAGCGATGCCAAGCGCGCGCGGGATGTCCTGCGGGTAAAGGAGGTCGGCACCCAGCCGTTCGACCACAGCCATGAAGGTGCGGATGTAGCTGCGCTTCTGATAGCCGGCGGACTTGAAGAGCACGGCCACGGCCTTTTCCGGGTCGCTGATCGCGGTGCCGGGGTCGCTGGCATAGTCCAGCGCAAGCATCGCCATCTCGGCGAAAGAGATGTCCTTCCGCACCAGGTTCTCGTCCACCATCTTGCGGTAGAGCGCCTCAAGATCATCGCCAGGCTGACTGACCACAGCCGGGATCTTGCCAAAGCGGTCGGCATCGCCCGTGTCGTCCAGCAGCTCGCGGTAGGCCGCAAGGCGACGATAGCCCTGGATCAGCTCGCACCGACCATCGGCCCGGGCTTCAAGCCGAATCGGGTTGGAAAGGCCCAGCTCGGCGATCGAAGCCTTCAGCTCGGCCAGCTCGGCATCGGGGCCCTTCTTGCGGTCGCGGACAAGCTTGGTCATCTCGATCTGGTCCAGCGGCACCAGATCAACCACAAGGCCAAGGCGTTTGAGCCTGACATGCTCATGCGCCAAGGCATCATTCTCGGCGCGGATCTGCGCCTCGATCTCATGGCGTTCGCGGGTTGACGTGGCCGTCTCGGCAATGGCCGTCGCCATCGGGCCGCGACGGGCAGGGGGATCGGAAACCTTCCCCGCGGGGAAGGTTTCGGCTGCGGGTCCCTCTGGCAGATCGATATCAAACATGCGGCGCTTCTTGGTCATCGGCTACCCCCTCAGATCTTGTCCCAGGCGGCAAGCATGCTGCCGCGGAATTCCTCATACGCCTTGTCAAAGCTGGCGCGGGCGCGGCGCCATGTCTCGCGGGTCATTTCCCGATAGTCGATCTCGTAGACCGAGGAGAGGAAGCGGCCGGACTGTTCGACGGCGCGCGTCATCTCGATCGGGCTTTCGGCGACATGTGGACCGAAAACCTTGCGGAAGGCTTCGAACATCGCGCGGTGAAGGTCGTTGCCAGGCTCATACCGGGTCATCAGGAAGCGGACGTCGGCGAAGGCCTTCGGCAGCGAAATCTTCCCCGCGGGGAAGGTTGCCCCGAAACCAGAGAGGTCCTCCAGCGCTTCGGAAAGCTGGCCGATGAAGCTGGTGGTGCTGTCATACTCCCAATAGCCGGGGCCGGAGGGGATGTAGAGCATGTCGGCGGCGAAGACTGCGTTCATCGACTGGTAGCCGATGGCAGGCGGGCAGTCGAAGAGGATCAGGTCATAGTCGTCGTCGCCCAAGCTGTCGAGGTAGCGGCTGACGGCGGCGAAGAAGGACCATTCGGGGTTGAGGTGCCGGTACTGGGCAGAGGCAAACTCCACAAAGGCGGCGTTGGCGCAAGAGGGGACAATGTCGATGGTGGACCAGGCGGTGGTCTTGATGAAGTCGTTGTGGCGCAGCTCACCCAGGCCGAGGTCGCGGATCGAGGCGGGGATCTGGCGGCGGGGCAGGGTGGTGCCGCTGGCCGCCCCGGTGGTGGCCGCGTTCATCCGGTCCGTCTCGCGGATCAGGTCGCGGGCCATGATGCCCCAGACGGTGTAATCCTCGGCCACGTCGTTCAGGCCCATGGAGTGGGAGAGGGTGGCCTGCGGGTCGAAGTCGACGAGGAGAACGCGGTAGCCATCCAGCGCGGCGGCATGGGCGAAGTGGAGCGCAACGGTCGACTTGCCGGCGCCGCCCTTGAAGTTCGCGATGGCCGCCCGGAAGGCGCGCTTGCCGGCCGGGCGCGGGGGCATCAGGGTCTTGCGGTTGATCTTCATCTTGCGGCGGAGGGCGTTGATCTCTTCCAGGCTGAACCAGCGCTGACGGCCATCGGGTTCAACTTCCCCGCCGGGAAGGTCCGGTTCGGCAGCAAGGCGACCGCGGAATGTGGACTGGTTGATCTTGAAGATCAGCTCTGACACCTCCCATGACGAGAAACGGCGGAGCGTCTTCTGGTTCTCGGGACTGAAGGTCTGCTGCCGGATCCAGCTTTGCATCTTCAGGGACTGGGCCTGTAGCCGGGCGAGATCTTCGTGCGTATACATGTGCGCCTCACTGCAACGTTAATTCTTGGCGTTTCCTGAAATACGCCGAATTTGCAAGGAATGCAAAAGCGAAGTTAATAGGGCAGGGACCTTCCCCGCGGGGAAGGTCCGGTCTTGATGGCAAGGGCAGGGGGGCCGAATCGGTCAAGACCCAGCTTCGGGCGGGCAGGGGATGCATTTAGGGGACAGCCCGACGCAGGACACCGCATATTGGGGGACAAAACTTCAGGATTGTGGGACAGTCTGGTTGTCCCCCTTTACCAGTGATACCCAGTTTCTTCGAAATGGATTTGGGGTAGAGGGGCCCCCTGCCAACGTCACGCTTGACAGAATCGGATTGGTGGACGCAAATGGCCAACATGCGGGGAAGAGCGTTGACTTAGCGTCTTTGCCCCCAAGAGCCCGACCAGGGCCATGAGTGACCGAGGCAGACATGAGCGCGAAAGCGACCATGGCGATGGACAGGAGACAGACATGCAGCTTCCCCGGCCTATCGGGCGCGAGGCCGCGTCGCGCAAATACGATATCCTGTCCGCGCTCATGGCCTTCGCCTTGTCCAGGGACAAGCACATCCAGCGACAAATCCTGCGGATAATGGCGCTGATCACCACGCGGTACAATTGGCAGCGCGACGAGCTGACGATGGGGCAGGGGGAGATTGCCCGGCTGTGGTCGGTGGACGAGCGCACGGTCAAGCGTGAAATGGCGCGGCTGCGGGCGCAGGGCTGGCTGGTTCTCAAGCGGCAGGGTGCGCGCGGCAGAGTAAGCGTTTACGGCATGAACCTGAACCAGATGCTGGAGGACACGCGGTCCGCCTGGCCCCTGATCGGCGACGATTTCGTCAGCCGTCTCCAGCCAGCTGAGACGCCAAAGCATGCAGTGTCAAATGTGGTTTCCCTTCGCACGGTTCACGTGGCTGACGGTGATGGTTCTCTCTGGTCCGCCGCACAGGCCTGTCTGCATGCCGAGGATGCCGCGATATACGGAGCGTGGTTCCAAGCTCTTGCCGATGCCGGTGTCGATGCGAACGCTCTTACACTTGCCGCCCCGACGAAATTTCACGCCGCCTACGTCGCAAGCAACCTTAAGGAAAGGCTGTTGTCCGCGGTTCGTCGGATTGATCCGACTGTGCGCGACGTTCGGATCGTCGCGTGAACGTCTTGCGGCGTTAATCTTGGCAGGAATAGGCGCGCAGCCAACGGTCCACTGCCCGGACCACGCGGCGGCGCCTTGCATCAGGGTTTGACCTGGCGCCCAAGCCCAGGAACTTCTGTTCGATCGTCGCAAAGCCCTGCCAGAGTGCGATCAGATCCTCGGCCGCGACCAATGGATCTGCGTCCTCGATCTCGCCCCGCTGCATCGCTTCGCGGATCAAGCGTGCAAGGCTTGCACGAATGCGCCCCGGGCCTGCATTGAAGAACCGCTCGGCCAGACCCGGGCGGCGCGGCGCCTCGAGTGCCAGAACCCGGTCGAAGGCGGCGAGCTCAGGGCGTTCCAGAAAGCCAAGGAGTTCGGCTCCGAAGGCGACAAGTTGCTCGGTGAGCGTTGCACCCTGGGCGCTCAACTGGGCCACACCCCGTTCCATAGCCTCGGCTTCGCGTTCGACGACGGCCTCGAACAGCCCCGTCTTGTCCCCGAACCCTTTGTAGATGGTCACCTTGGACACGCCGGAAGCGCTTGCGATGCCCTCAATCGACACCCCTTCGACGCCATGCGCGAAGAAGAAGTCGCGGGCGACATCAAGAATGTGATCGCGCTTGTGGAGATCGACAGGACGTCCCGGACGGCCGGCAGAAGCCTTCACGGCATCGATTGCGTTTGGTTCATTCTTGCTCATGACCTGTCCACCATGGGCGGAGTTGCTTGGGAAGGCAACGCGGGACCCGTGGAGTGCGGCCCCTTGATCGGGTTAGGGCGACAGGACGCGCAGCTTGACCCGGTCAGTGGCCCCTTTTGCCAAAGTCCCAGGGACGCAACGCCCGCGGGCCAAGGCGCAGGTTGTCGGAAATCGGCTGGCACGCCGGCCAGGGCAATGGTCCGCGTCGTTCGATCGTCAGGTCATTCGGCTGCGATCTTCATTGGCGGTTCGGGTTGCAAGGGGTTTTCTCGGGGAGAATGGGACTGAGTGGGCGTCGTCGCCTTTCGGGCGCGCGGGGCGACCAGACGCCAGGCGGAGGGCGTGAACAGGAACGCAATCAGCGTGGCCAGCAGCAGGCCGACCACGAAGGTCTGCGCGAAGGGTGGCCAGAACTGGCCCGGCACCAGCATCAGCGGCACGAAGCCGCCGGCAGTCGTGATGGTCGTGGACCAGATATGGCGGCTAAGCGGGCCGGTAAGGATATCCACCATCGCCGCGGCGTCGCCATGCCGGGCGGCTTCGTCTTCGCGGAACTCTGAAAGGATCATGATGGTGGCGTTGATCGCCACACCCACGAGACCCATGATCCCCACGATGATGAGGAAGCCGAAGGCGTGGCCGGTGAACCAGAGGGCGAGGAATCCGATTCCGAGCGTCTGTATTCCGGCGAGCAGCACGACGGCCGTCGCGCGGAACGAGTTGAATGCAAGCGCCACCGTTGTCACCATCAGGACAAGAAGCAGGGCGACCGAGGCGAGCAGCGCCCCCACCGCGTCGCCCCGGGTTTCCGCTTCGCCACCAACCTCAAGCCGGTAGCCCGGCGGCAGGGCGAAGCCAGCCGCATCGAGTGCTGCCTGAAACCGGGCGAGGACCGTGCTTGGGATGGCGTCTTCGTCGATATAGCCGCGCACGATCTGCACCCTCTCTCCGTCGAGCCGTTGGATACCGCTGTAAGAGGGGACGAGTTCGCTTGTCGCGACAGCCGAAAGCGGCAGGCCGATGGCGGCCCCTTCGCGCGTGGAGACGGTCAGCGGCAGTGTGCCTAGGAGGTCAGGGTCACTGCGATAGCGGTCGGGAAAGCGGACGGTGACCGGCACCTGCTCGGTCCCTTCCAGCAGGAACCCCCCCGTACGCCCGGCAAGCGCCGCGTCCAGCTGTCCGGCGACCGACGTCAGGTCAAGGCCGGCCAGACGGACAGCCGCCTCGTCAATGGTCAGGCGCAGGTTGGGCTGGTTTGTGGTCACCAGAGCGCGGGCGTGCACGACCTGCGGCACGCTGCCCATGATCGCGGCCATCTCTTGCCCAAGCGCGGCCAGTTGCGGCAGCTCGGGCCCCACTATGCGCATTTCGATCGGAGAGGCCACCGGCGGGCCAAGATCGTAGCCGAAGATGAGAATCTCGGCACCCGGAAACCCGCGGTCGAGGATCGGTTGGAGCGTGGCGAGCAGCGTCTCTGTCGCGACCTCGGAGGTAGTGTCGATGATTCCTTGGGCGAAAGCCGGGTTGGCGCTTTCGCTGCTGATGACGTTGTAGAACTGTGTTGGCGCGGATTCGCCAATGTACCACGCCGTGCGGCGGATACGCTCGTCAGCACGCAGCGCTTTGTCCAACTCCCGCGCTGCCGCCTCGGTGGCAAGGATGCCGGTCGCCGGGGGCATTCGGAGTTCGATGTAGAACTGGTCGCGGTCCGTCGGCGGGAAGAATACCTGCGGTACCGTCGGCATGGCGACAAAGCCGATGACCGGAAAGGCCAAGGCGAAGGCCGCCGTCGGCAGGGGCCAACGCAGGGTTAGCCCGATGAGCCCCCGGAAGGCGCTCGTCAGGGGCGCAATCGCGATCCCCGTGTTCCACCAGCCCTGCGATTGGACCTGTGCGCCATAGATCAGCGGCATGACCGCCGGGACGAAGTACAGCGCGACGGCATAGGACGATACAAGCGCAAGGATGACGGAGAGTGCGAGCGGCCCGACGAACTCACCAGCCGGGCCGGGCAAGAGCACGATGGGCATGAACGCAAGAACCGTCGTGACCGTCGACGCCGCCAGCGGCGCCCAGAGGGAGCGCAGGGCGACGAACACCGCCTGTGCCGTTGCTTGGCCGCGGGCGATGCCATCCCGGATCGCGTTGGTGGTGATGATGGCGTTGTCCACCATCAGCCCCAGCGCGACGATCATCCCGGTGATGCTCATTTGATGGATGCTGATGCCCGTGAACCGGAAAAGACCAAGCGTCAGCAGCGCAGTGATCGGGATGGCAAGGCCGACGACCACCGCCGCCCGCCACCCCATCGTCACAAAAAGCACCGCCACGACGATGATAAGGCCTTGCACCAGGCTGTTGACCACGTTGCTGATGCGCGCCGAAGTGTAGCCCGCCTGCTCGAACACCACGTCGATCGCCAGCCCCTGCGGAGCCTCGGCCTGCATCTCCTCGATGACGGCGAGTGCCCTTGGAACCCAAAGATCAACACGCTGGTTGGGTTGCATCCGCGAGCCGACGCTGACGGCTGGGGCGCCGTCGATGAATGCCAGTTCCGGTGGCGGATCTTGCAGCCCGCGCTCGATTGTGGCGAGGTCGGCAAGCGTCAGGAACCCCCCGTCCGCTGCCGCGACCGGAACGGACCGTAACCGGTCCATACTGTCGAAGGCTCCTGCAATCTCGACGATGATCCGCGTGTCGGTGCCGTTCAAGTCACCTGCCGCAGACCGTGCGTCTGCGTTGGCCAGCGCGGCCGCCACGGCGTCGATGCCAAGACCCGCCGCAGCCAGCGCCGCGGGATCGACGGTCACCTGCACCCGTTCGGCCCCGGTGCCGTGCAGCGCCACCAGTTCGGTGCCGGGCACGCCGCGCAACCGGTCTTCGAGTTCCAGCGCATAGCGCCGCAGGATCACCCGGTCGGGCGGACCCTCGGCCGTCCAGCGTACGGCTGCGACCAAGGTGTAGGCGTAGCCGCCTTCGTCATCGAGGATGGGTGTCCCGGCAGTGGCCGGCAAGAGCGGCGCCACATCTGCCAGCTTGTCACGCACCCGGGACCAGACGGCTGCCGTGTCCGTGATGGTGTCAAGCAGAGTGATCGAGATGAGCGACGTGCCCGCGCTTGAGGTAGAGCTGACACTATCCACCTGTGGCAGTGTGCGCACCTCATCCTCGATCACCTTGGTCACCAGCGCCTCCACTCGGGCGGCATCGGCGCCGGGCTGAAGCGTCAGGATCGTGGCGCTGCGCGACCGGATGACAGGGTCCTCCAGACGCGGCAGCGTCTGAATCGCGCCAAGGCCAAGCACCGTCAGAAAACCGACCGCGAGGAACAGGATGCGGGGATTGAACAGGAACGACCGGATCACAGGCCTTCTCCTTCCGATGTCGGCTGGATGGAGACGGTCTGGCCCGGCGCCACGCGATGCGCCCCGTCGATGATCACGGGGGTGTCCGCATCAAGCGTCCCGCGCACGAACGCCCGACCGTCCGCAGCGTGCAGGATAGAGACAGCCGCATCGGCGACCGTGCCGTCCCCGCTTTGCGGATCGACGACGACGGTCCGCAGCGCCCACAGCCCCCTGACCCCGGGCATCAATGCCGCGGTAGGCACCCAGTATCCTTCAGCATCGACCCGGTTGGTGATGACAAGATCGACGGTCTCTCCCTCGGTCACCTCGGCACCGGGAGGCAGTGCCACAATGACCGTCGCCGTGCGCGTGCCGCCTGCGATTTCGGGCACGACAGTTCTTACCGTGCCCGCGACCTGCGCCTGCCTCAGGCGGAGCATGACGGTCTGGCCAACCGACAGCCGACGCGCCTCGGTCAGCGGCAGGCCCACCTGCACTTCAAGCGAGACGGCATCCAGAAGCCGGAGGATGGGGGTTCCGGGCGACACGACCGCGCCGGGTTCGGCAAGGCGGGCCACCACCGTGGCCTCGAAGGGCGCGCGAAGGGCCGCAAGATCAAGATCGATTGCAACATTCGCCAGCGCTGCTTCGGCCGACGCAAGGCGCGCGGCCGCCCGGTCGCGGGCACTTTGTGCCTGATCGCGGGTGACGGCGGCCGTGGCACCACTGGCGGTCAGACGGACCGCGCGCCCCAGATCGCCTTCTGCAAGCGCCAGCGCCGCGCGCGCCTCGGCAATCGATGCCGTAAGTTCGGCCTGCCGGGCCAAAAGGCGGTCCCGGTCAAGCTCTGCCACCACCTCGCCTTGCGCCACACGATCTCCAAGGTCGGCATGCACCGCCATGACCCGTCCCGCCTGGTCGAACCCCAGATCGACCGACCTTCGCGCCGCAACCAGACCGGTGAAGCTGCGCGTCAGGTCGTATCCGCTTTCCGCCGCCGGGCGTGCGACGCTGACCGGCACGGCGCGGGTGACCAATGCACTTTGCTGTGCGGCTTGCGCTTCCGCCGACCGCTTGTGGATGGCGAGCGCGACAAGGATCACCCCAGCAGCAATCGCCCCAAGAAGCGCCACATTCACCGTACCCCTGAGCAGGCCACCGCGCTTGCGCCGCTTGACCTTGTCGTCGGGTTTTTCGTTCGCCATGAAGACACCTCCTGCGCACAGCAGAATAGCATACGCAATCGTTTCGTAAATGGATTAGAGAACGGTAGCGTTTTTTGCGTGGTTTCGCCGCGGTGTTCCGATTCAGCGTCTCAGGTACTGGGCTGACGGCCGGACGAGCGCACTTTCGCACGTCGTTGATCGGGACTCTGTCGAAACCAAAAGCACACATGTCGGCCGCGCTGCGTGAGCGCGCCGATCATATCCTTCTGATATTTTAAGATTCATTTAATGACGCCGCACCTTCATGGCAGAGGTCGGCGTTGCGGCGTACAGCATCCGAACCGCGACCGCCGCCTCCTGCGAGGTTTGTGCGTTTCAGAACCCGTGCAGCCGGTCGGCCCATTGCCAGCCGATCATGAGCCCCTTGATCCGGGGAAGGAGCATCAGGCTGCCGGCCACAACCACGGCCGTGATCGACAGCGCCGTCTCCATCGGTCCGAAGTCGCTGTAGACAATCATGAAATGCAGCATGAAGCCCGCGATATGGCACATCAGCAGAATCGTGAAATAGGCCGGGCCGTCATCGGCTTTCTGCGCGGTAAAACTCTGACCGCAGACGTCGCAGGCGGGGGCAACCTTCAGGTAAGAGCTGAACAGCCGACCTTCACCGCAATTCGGGCACCGGTGCCGCAACCCATGCCGCATCGCGACTTTTCTCTGGCGTTGATCGTCTTGCACGGCAGCCTCCTAGGATTGATTGGAATGTAAGCAATCAATCCATGCAGTCAATAGCCATGGCTGCGTCCAATCAACTCAGCCGATCCGTGACGATCCGGGCGATCACCCGCCCGCGGGAGTCAAGCGTTGCGCTGTGTCGATTGGGGCAAAGCGGGTCGCGCGACAGCCGCGCCCGCACCGGTTCTCCGGGGTCGACATTGCCCAGAAAGACGATCTTGCGCGTTGTCAGCATGTTTCTGGCGAGGTCCGGGCATAGCGCCCACTCTGCCCGGTCCACCAAGGCCGGATAGTTCGCGCAGTAAAGCAGCCCGGCGGCGTTGAACTCTGTCGTCGGGCAGGGGGTCACCTCTGCCTCCAGCGCCAGAGCCGGAATGCCCTCCTGGCGATAGAGCCGTGTCGCTTCTTCGGCAAAGCCGTTGTCCGCGCCCGGCTCCATCGCGGGAAGGTCCAGCACGCCACAAGGCTGCGCCCGCCGGATCTGCGCATTGCCGCCGTGGCCATGGCGCACAAAGGCGGTGATCAGCATCACCTCGGCAAAGGCGGTGGCATCAATGGCAAGACGGTGGAACGAGATGAGCCGAGTCGCCGAAAGGCGCTGCAGGCCTGAGGTGATGGTCAGGACCGCACCGGGCCGGGCCAGTTCGGGCTGCAGAATCCGTTCCGAAATCGCACAGAAGGCGGCATAGACCGGCGCGCCGGTGGCATCGTGGAACACCGCCGCCCGCTGCCCCATCGCTTCGGCGATCTGCCGCCAGTGCACATCGCCCAGATGGCGCAGAAGCCAGCCCTCTGACAGCCCATGCCAGCCGCATTCCGCCATGCCAAGGCGACGCTGCTCGACGGTGTCGCCGTGCGGAAAGGTCTCGTGCTTCATTCCGCAGCCTGCGCCCCGACTTGGGCATTGGCCGCGATCTGCTGCGCCAGATAGCGCGCATCATCGTCTATTCCCAGAAACCGGCCTGACCCCCAGGTGTTCAGCCAGCCCAGGCCGATGAAATACAAGCCCGGAGCCTGCGTCACCCCGCGCCGGTAGACCGGGCGACCTTGGGCATCAAAGCAGTCGGCCTCCAGCCAAGCGTAATCCGGCCGGAACCCGATGGCCCAGATCACCGAGGTAATCCCCAGCGCGGCGCAGTCGATTTCCGTCACCTCCTGCTCGGGTCGCCACACTTTCTGAAACGGCGGCTCGACCGGGGCGTCGATCCCCTGCGTCGCGATCCAGGCGTCAATCTGGTCGCGGATCCCGCAATAGCTGCGGTCGGCATCGTCGAGGTTCTTTTCCAGATCCGGCAGGAACTGCAACGCGGTGCCCTTGGCCCCCGCCAGCGAGCCATAGAGATGTACTCCCTCCAGGGCGAACTTGCGCAGGTCGATCTCTTTGCCGCCGTCGCGACCCGACATGTAATGGTTGGTCTGCGTCAGGGCCTTGTTCGGGTCGGGGTGCTTGTCGATCGTGATCGCGTAATGGCCCATGGCATGCAGCCAGTCGGTCGCATCGCGGCCACGGTACTTGCGTGGGCTGCGCGGTGCCGGCCCGACCGCCAGATGCACGTCGCGCCCTGCACGGTGAAGATCCTCCATGATCTGCACGCCCGATTGCCCGGTGCCCACGACAAGCGTGCCGCCTTCCGGCACTTGCGACGGGCGGCGATACGCGACCGAATGCATCTGCATGACCTCGGGCGCGATGGCGCTGGCATAGGGTGGCACGATGGGCTGATCGTAGCCGCCGGTCGCCACGACCACTTGCCCCGTGGTCCAGACCCCCGCTGTGGTCTCGACCCGGTAGCCGCCCTCTGCCAGCGGCGTCACCCGCGTCACCGACACGCCCTCGTGCAGCGGCGGGTCAAAGCTGGCGCTGAACCCGTCCAGATATTCCACGATCTCGTCGCGCAGCATGAACCCGTCCGGGTCGTCACCCTGATAGGGAAATCCGGGCAACCGGCATTGCCAGTTCGGCGTGACCAGGCAGAAGCTGTCCCAACGGTTCTCCCGCCAGGACTGGAACCGGCGGTATCGTTCGAAGACAACATGCCCGATCCCGTCCCGGGTAAGATACCAGCTGACGGAAAGACCGGCCTGCCCGCCGCCGATGATGACGACAGGAATGTACGGAACGGCGGTGTCATGAACACGCATGGGCATGGCTTTCATTGAAGGGACAGGCAGATGACGCGCGCGCCATTTTGGGTATAGCGGCGGGCCTTGGTCTCGATCCGGGCCAACTGGTCCATCGCGCTGGAACAGGCAAAGCCGTATTTGGCCGCCACCCGGTCCGAGGCCTCGATCAGCCCGGCACGGGCGCGCGCCACGAAATCATCAAGCGGATAGCTTTGCCCCGCGCTCAGATGCTGGTGGATGATGGTCGAGGGCGAATAGCACTGCTCTTCCACCCCGTCCGGCCAGCGGATGTGAAAGATCACCTCAGGCATGATGCGCCTCTTGCACCGGTTGGCCCCGACCCAGCGCCAGATAGGGACGCGCCTGCCAGTCCCAGAACGTCGCCCGCGCGTCGCCCTGCACCAGATCAATCGCAGTCCCGGATGTGGCATGGCCGATCACCGAGGCCGCCAGCCCACGGTCGGCAAAGCGGGCGCAGACCTCGTTCGCGGCCGACGGGCTTACCGACAGCAGGAAGCCAAAGCTGGGAAAGGCCCGCAGCCAGCGCGCCACATCGGTCACGGGGGGCATCGGCAGCCGGTCAAGATCAATCTCGAACCCGCAGCCGGAACATTCGCCCAGCATCAGGCTTGTCCCGGCAATCCCGCCCTGACTGATGTCCTTGCCCGCCCGGACCAGTCCGGCCTCGGCCAGTTCGGCCAGCAAGGCAAGATCACCGCGCAACCGGGCGGCAGGCGCATCTGCGGCGGCAAACCAGTTGTCAAACCGGGGCCGCCACGCGCCACGCAGATCAATCGCCGCGATCAGCAGATCACCCGGCCTTGCGGCAAAGCTGGAAATCAGCGCCTGCGCCCGACCCGTCACCGCGACCGAGAGGTTCAGCGCGGGCGCGCGCAGGTTGGTGTGGCCACCGACTATCGGCACGCCATAGGCCTGTGATGCGGCAAGCATCCCCTCCAGCACCGGGGCCGCCGCAGCGGCATCGGGGGCCCAGAGCATATCGGTGATCGCGACGGCCCTCCCGCCCATGGCTGCAATGTCTGACAGGTTCACCATCACCCCGCACCAGCCGGCGAACCACGGATCATCCGCCACAAACGCCGGAATGAACGCCTCGGCGGCGAACAGGTCCCAGCCGCCCTCGGGCCGGGGCAGGGCGGCGGCGTCATCGCCGGGCTGGCCCACGCTCGCGCCGGTCAGACCCAGGGCACGGGTTGCGCCGGAGATATCCAGCTTTCCCAGGATCGACGGATGCGCGGCCAGTTCGCTGGCAATGGTGGCGACAGTCATGGGGTGCGCTCGACCGGGCCGGGGGCCTTGAGCTGCCAGCCGGCAACCGGATCCTTGATCGGGGCATAGTGCGCCAGACTTGCCAGCATATGCGCATGCGGGCGGCCGTGCAGATCTACCTTGGCCTCCACCGCCCAGTGCAGGCGCCGGAAAAGCACGACGTTCTGCTCCTGCACAAGGGCGTGAAACTCCACCGCGCCGCGCGCGCGCGCTGTGCCGACTGCAAGCCGGATCAGTTCCGACCCCAGCTTGCCGACCCGGCGCCACTCGGGCGCCACGGCCAGCCGCGAGCCCCACCAGATGCCGGGCGTCGGCTCATGGATCCGCACCGTCCCCGCCACCCGGGGCCCGCCTGCCGCATCCTCGGCAATGGCGACAAGGGGCAGGGCCATATCGTCAATCGCGTCGCGGTCATGCCCCGCAAACAGGCCTTGCTCCTGCACGAACACCCGTTCCCGCAAGGCTGCGGCACCCGCCTGCATCCACGGCTCTGCCGCGGCGCAGATCCGGTAGCTTTGCAGAAATTCGGACTGTGGCGTCAGATGTGTCATGCCACCCTCAACTTTTCATAGGTGGACAGGGCCGAGCAGGCCCCGCATTTGCCGCAGCCCGCCTTGATGTCGCTGGCCTGCATCCGGCCATCGACCGTCATCTGCGACAGCGGCTTCAGGATCGAGGCCATGAAGCCGGCTGTGGGGGCCGGGTGGCTTTCCAGCGGGGTGCCCGAGATCGGCACGAAGGGCACGACAAAGGGGTAGACACCCATCGCCACCAGCCGCGCCGACATGTCCAGAATGGCCTCGGCGGTATCGCCAAGCCCGGCAAGAATGTACGTGGAGACTTGCCCGCGACCGAACACCTTTACCGCCGCTTCAAAGCTGCTGAAGTACTTCTCCAGCGGGACCGACGCCTTGCCCGGCATGATGCGCGCCCGCACCTCTGGCGTGACCGCTTCCAGATGCATGCCCAAGGTGTCGACGCCAGCGTCAAACATGCGCTGGTGCCAGATGTCATCCTCTGGCGGTTCGCACTGTGCCTGGATCGGCAGGTTCACCGCCGCCTTGATCGCCCGCGCGCTGTCTGCCAGCACCTGCGCGCCGCGGTCTGAACCTTTCGGGGTTCCGGTGGTCAGCACCATGTGCTTGACACCATCCAACTCGACCGCCGCTTTGGCGACTTCGGCCAGTTGCGCCGGAGTCTTGTGGGCAATGGTCCGCCCCGCGGCAAGGCTCTGCCCGATCGAGCAGAACTGACAGGTCTTCTTGCGGCTTTCATAGCGGATGCAGGTTTGCAGGACCGTCGTCGCCAGCACGTCCCGGCCATGCAGGACGGCGATCTTGGAATAGGGGATGCCGTCTGCCGTGGTCAGATCATAGAACCGGGGGCGGTCGGGAAAGCGGATGCGCCCGACCTCTACCCCATCCCGCACGACCCGCGCTTCGCCTTGCGTGCCGTCCGGCGCGTCGATGACATAGGGGCTTTGGAAGGCGGGTGCGGTATGCACTGGCACCATCACCGTCTGCCCGGCCAGCGTCACCGCCTTGTGGTCGGAGGGCCCGGCACCGCCCCTGCGGCTTTCATGCCCGGCTGACGGGTCCACAAGGCGCGCGCCCCGGGTCTGCAGCTCGTTGATGAGATCCGCGTCAAGCATCACTTGGCTCCTCGATGTCCATAGGTTCGTTGGCCCACTCCTCACGCGGAACGGCTGGGCGCGTGTCATGCAGCAACCGCAACAGTTCGGGCCGGGCGTAATGCCCGACGCTGTCCATCATCCGCTTGCGCTTGGTGATCAGCCGCATGTCCAGATCGGCGATCAGGATGCCCTCGCCGCTGGTCAGAGGCGGCACCGCATGGCGACCTTCCGGCGTGATGATGCAGGTCATGCAGCCGTCACGCAGGCCCTTTTGCAGCTTGGGGTCAGGGTGGATCGAGGCGATCTGCTCTTCCGACAGCCAACCCGTCGCGTTGACGACAAAACACCCCGCCTCCAGGGCGTGATGACGCATCGTCACTTCGATCTGCTCGCCGAAGATTGGCCCGACAAGGCTGCCCGGAAAGTGCGAGGCATGAATTTCTTCGTGCTGCGCCATCAGCGCATAACGGGCCAGCGGATTGTAATGCTCCCAACAGGCAAGCGCCCCGACACGGCCTACGGCGGTCTCTACCACCTTCAGCCCGGCGCCATCGCCTTGGCCCCAGACCATCCGTTCGTGATAGGTCGGCGTGATCTTGCGCCGCTTCAGGACCAAGGACCCGTCCGCATCAAAGATCAGCTGCGTGTTGTAAAGCGACCCATGGTCGCGCTCGTTCACGCCAAGCACCACCACCATGCCGCGCTTGCGGGCGGCTTCGGCAACCGCGCGGGTCTCGGCCGATGGCACGACGACCGCTTCTTCGTACAGCCGCAGATGCTCCGGCCCCTGTTGCACAGGCGGCAGCACAAAGCTGAAGTAGGGGTAGTACGGCACAAAGGTTTCGGGAAAGACGACAAACTCTGCCCCTTTGTCCGCCGCATCGGCAATCGCGTTCAGCACCTTCTCCATGGTGCCCGCGCGCGAGGTCAGGTCTGGCGCGATCTGTACGGCAGCGGCGCGGATGACCGGCTTGGGGGGCATGGCATTCTCCTTAGGGCAGGGAACGGCCCGCCTTGTCCGGCGGGCCGGGCGGGTTCAGACCGTCCAGGTGTCGATGATCACGGCGTTGGCCTTCTTGTGCAGCAGGATGCAGTCCAGCACGTCCTGCGGCATGATCGGCGTGATGCCGGGGATCAGTGCGGGTTCGCCCGAGCCGTACAGCGCCTGCAGCGCGAACCGGCAGGCATAGACCTTGCCGCCCTCGGCCATGAACCGTTCGAGGTTCTTGTTGAAGTTCTGATGGCCCGGAAACGCCTCGTCGCCAATCTTCGGGAACCCGCGCTGCACGCCAAGCAGGACCCCGGGGCCATAAAGCAGGATCGAGGTTTCATAGCCCTTCTTGTTCAGACGGATTGCGTTCAGGATGTTGACCAGCCCGATCGAGCCTTCGAACGCCATGGTATGGAAAGTGACCAGCGCCTTTTCCCCCGGCGCGGCCTTGACGTCTTCGAACACCTTGCTTTCGTAATCGACGAAGTAATCGCCGGGCTTGTGGGCTTCCTTGGTGACTGCTGGCATCTGCCTC
>NZ_CP034329.1 GCF_003940805.1 Tabrizicola piscis | reverse complement strand
ACCGCGCGGCCTTTGACCTTGCCACGCACACCCTTGCCGGTGACCGCCTCGAAACCCGTGGCCTCTTGTCGGGACGCGCCCTGCGCGTCGGCCCCCTCAACAATGGCTTCGGCAAGGGGGTGTTCCGACCCACGTTCCAGAGCCGCAGCAAGGGACAACAGGTCTGTGACTGCCAAGTCCCCAAGCGACACCGTATCGGTGAGCTCGGGCTTGCCCATGGTCAGCGTACCCGTTTTGTCGACGATCAGCGTATCGACCCCCGCCATCCGCTCCAGCGCCTCAGCGTCTTTGATAAGCACACCCGCCTGCGCGCCACGTCCGGCCGCCGTTGTAATCGAGATCGGGGTGGCAAGACCCAACGCGCAGGGGCAAGCGATGATCAGCACCGACACCGCCGAGGCGATGGCAAAGACCAGGGATGGCTCGGGGCCGAAAATCATCCAGGCTACGAAGGCCAGAATTGCGATCCCAACCACGGTCGGTACAAATATTGCGGACACCCGATCCGCCAGCCCTTGGATTGGTGCACGCGACCGACGCGCGTTCGACACCATGGCCACGATCTGCGCCAAAACGGTGTCTGCGCCAACCTTGCCAGCCTCGATAACAAGACTTCCGTTCTTGTTGATGGTGGCCCCGGTCACCGCATCTCCCGGCCCTTTTTCGACCGGCATCGCCTCGCCGGTCAGCATGCTTTCGTCCAACGATGAATGACCCTCGATCACCACGCCGTCGACTGGCACAGCGTCTCCGGGGCGCACACGCAGCCGGTCGCCCTCCATGATGTTCTCCAAAGGCGCATCGTATTCGGTGCCGTCCGGCAGAATGCGCCGCGCCGTCTTCGGCGCGAGGTCGAGAAGCGCGCGGATCGCATCGCCGGTGCGTTCGCGTGCGCGCAGTTCCAGGACCTGGCCGACAAAGACCAGAGCCACAATCACCACCGCCGCTTCATAGTAGGTGCCAACCCCGTGACCCATCCGGTAGACCTCAGGGAACAAGCCAGGTAGGAACGTCGCGACCAGCGAATAGAGGTAGGCCGCCGCCACCCCAAGGCTGATCAGCGTCCACATGTTGGGTGACCGGTTCGCCAGCGAATCCCAGCCTCGCTTGAAGAAGGGAAGGGCCGCCCAAAGGATAATCGGAGTTGCCAGCGCGAACTCCAGGTAACTGGCCACCTGATGCCCGATCCAGTCACGCACCGGCAGAGCCACGAACTCTCCCATCGTCAACACGATCAGCGGCACCGCCGCAGCTGCTGAAACCCACATGCGGCGGGTGAAATCGGTTAACTCATGGCTGGGCTCGTCCGAGGGTAGCATCGGCTCCAGCGCCATGCCGCAGATCGGACACGAGCCGGGCGCATCACGGATAATCTCGGGATGCATGGGGCAAGTATACTGCACATTGGCCGGGGCAACTTTCTTGCGCCCTGCCGCACGGCCGGAGGCGTAGAACCACGGATCGGCCTGAAACTTCGTCTGACATTTGCCAGAGCAGAAATGGAAGTCCTTGCTGCCAAACGCCTCGGTCCGCGTGTCAGGTTTCAACGTGACGGTCATGCCGCAGACTGGGTCGATGGAAGTTGGCCCAGTTCCACTTTGTGGGGCGTCTTGGCTTTCAGGCATGTCGGGGTCGGGATGGGCATGGCTGCCGTGCGGATCGGTGGATTTCATAGCGTTCTCCTGTCGCGGTCAGCGCCGCGCGAAGGCAGATGCAAAGGCCTACCGACTCACGATGCGCCTTCCCATCATTGGAAGGTCAAGCGAAGATTGCAGTTGCGGGTGCAATCAAATTGCCGCAACAACTTTGGCCAGTAGGTCGCGCACCTGACCAGCGACAGCATGCAAGGCGGGATTGTCGATGGCCTGCATCGACGCCACCGGATCAATAGCACTCACCTCGACACCGTCTTTGACCTCGCGCAGGATAACGTTGCAGGGCAGCATGGCACCGACGCGCGGTTCCATCCCGATGGCTTCCAGTGCCATCTTCGGGTTGCATGCCCCAAAAATGCGGTAGGCTGGCATATCCACGTCCAGCTTCTTTTTCATCGTTGCCTTGACGTCGATTTCGGTCAGTACACCAAAGCCGTTTTCGGACAGCGCGGCACGGGTTCTGGCGTCGACCACGTCAAAATCAGCACCTGTGATCAGGCGGTTGATCGTATAGTCCATCAGGTTTCCTTTGAGCTATCTACGCAGGTATTTGACCAGCGCCGCAATCGCGAGGCCGACCAGCACAAGGGTGACGATCATCCAGAGCCAGCCGAAGCCCATTCCAAATCCCATACCGTAGCCGTTCATCTTCGTGGCCTCCTGATCTGTGTTGGGATTCCTCCCGCTAACCGGAGATTTGCCCAGTTAGCGGGAGAATAAAGCGCGTCAGTCGTTGTCCATCATCCCATGACCCATGCCCGGCATGTTGCCCTCCTGCCCGCCCATGTGGCTTTGCATCATGTCTGCCATGGCGGCCATTTCAGCCTCCGTCACTTGCGCATCCCCATCGGCGTCATGCATCTGGAAGGCACGCACGGTCATTGGTCGGGTATGGGCCGCATGCATCACCGCGAATTCCTCCAGCGACAAAGTACCGTTGGCGTCGGTGTCGTAGGTCTTGATTTCAGCCTGAATTCCGGCTGTCATTTCCTCGGGGCTGAGCGTGCCGTCTTTGTTGGTATCGAATGTGGCCATCGCATAGCTCTGGCCGCCGGCCATCATTCCCATGGCGCCACCCATCATACCGCCATGCTGGCCCATCATGCCCATGCCTCCGTCCATCATGCCATCATGCTGCATCTGACCCTGCTGGGCGACGACCGGTACGGCGACAGCGGCCACGCCAAGGGCGGCAACGGTAGCGAGGGCGAATTTTGTCGAACGTTTCATTCTGTCTCTCCTGGATCAGATTGCGATGGGTCCAATCTGGGAGTGAGGTGTCCCACAGGTTTGTCAGCGCGACGCCTGTTTTGTATCAAACTGTCGCAAGCGAAGGTCCTGAGAGAGGTTTGCGACAATCTTCTGTCCGCAGCACCACCGCGTTCAGCTAGGGTCGACATCAGGAGACAATAAAATGACCCAGCCGCCGCGTATTCTGATCGTCGATGACCACCGCGATATCCGCGATGCCCTGGTGAAGTATCTGGAAAAGAACGGCATGCGCGCGACTTCTGCCGCCAATGCCGTCGCAATGGATGCGGCGATGAAGGTGGGTCAATTCGATCTGATCGTGCTGGATGTGATGATGCCGGGCGAAGATGGCCTCTCGGTCTGCCGACGTTTGCGTGCGCAGGGGGCCATTCCGATCTTGATGCTGACAGCCCTGGGTGATGAAACTGACCGTATCGTGGGGTTGGAGGTCGGGGCCGACGACTATCTGCCCAAACCCTTCAATCCGCGTGAGTTGCTGGCCCGGATCAAGGCGATCCTGCGCCGATCCGACCGGGGGGGCGTCGTTGGTGGCAGCCTTGCCGGGCACAGATTGGCCTTCGACCGATGGGTGCTTGATACCGACCGCCGGACCCTGACCGACGACGATGGCATCGAGGTCGCACTCACAACTGCAGAATTCCGTCTGCTGACGGTGTTTCTGGAACGGCCGCGCTTCGTGCTCAGCCGCGAACAACTGCTCGATCTTACATCGGGTCGCGCCGCACAGGTGTTCGATCGCACCATCGACAACCAGATTAGCCGCCTGCGCCGCAAGATCGAGGCCGATCCGGCCAAGCCTGTGCTGATCGCAACTGTCTGGGGTGGTGGCTACAGCCTTGCCGCAGACGTGAGTGCAATGCCGTGAGCGCGCGCTTCTCGATGTTGCGCAAGCTCTTCCCGCAATCTCTTGGCGGGCAGTTGCTGATCATGTTGCTTTTGGCGTTGGCCATCACACAGGGGCTTGGCCTGTTGCTGCTGACAGACGAGCGGAACCGGGCGGTCCGTGCAGCCCTCGGGCTCGAGGCGGCAGGGCGTGCCGCGAATGTTGTCTTGCTTCTGGATGGCGCCCCCACCGATCTGCGCATGTCGATACTCCGCGCGGCAAATTCTCCGCTTGTCCGGTTTGAAGTCGGGCCCGAGCCTGCAGCGTCCCACAACAGCGCCGAGGCGGACATGGTTCTGCGTCAGATCCGCCAGATCCTTGGCGAGCCGGAACGGGAAGTTCGCGCCGATGTTCATGCGCTGTCCCTCGCGTCCCTGCCATTGCCAGAGGGAGTACCTGCGTCCATGCGCCCGATGCATGAGGCGATGATGGCGGGGCGGACCGACCCCATTGAGCTGACGCTGTCGATCCGTCTTGCGGCGGGCGACTGGCTGAACGTGCGCACGATGTTTTACCGCCCTGCCCTCCAGTTGACTCCGCAGGCTCTGCTGCCGGTGGTGTTGATGGCAGTCGCGGTAGCTTTGGTGGCCTGGTGGACTGCGCGGCGCGTCGTCGGCCCGATGCGTGCTCTTGCTGTTGGTGCGGACCGCTTGGGCCGTGGGCTTGATGCCGATCCGCTGCCGATGACGGGACCATCCGAGGTGCGCGAGACCACGCAGGCCTTCAACCGGATGAAGGCCCGACTGACCCGCTTCGTGAACGAGCGCACGCACATGCTCGCCGCCCTGAGTCATGATTTGCGCTCACCGCTTACAGCAATGCGGCTCAGGATCGAAATGCTGGACGAAACCGAGGATAGCGTACGCCTGAAGGCATTGGTCGAGGAAATGCAGGCCATGGTCGAGGCGACCCTGGAATTCGCACGCGGGGTTGCGCGGACAGAACCCGCCGCTGAAGTCGATCTTGCCGTCCTGCTGGCTGATCTGGTCAACGATGTAGGGGGAGAACGAGCCAATCTTGCCCCGTCGTCGCCTCTGCCCATCACCGTCCGCCCGCACGCCTTGAACCGCGCTCTAAGGAACCTGATCGACAATGCTGTCCGCTATGGCGGGGTGGCGATGGTAAAGCTGGACCGAACGCCGGGATTGGCCGTCATCACCATCGCGGACAAGGGCCAGGGATTGCCCGAAGACCAGCTTGAAGCGGTCTTTGAGCCGTTCGTACGCTTGGAAGGGTCTCGCAGCCGAGATACCGGCGGCGTTGGCCTCGGCCTGGCAATCGCCCGCACGATCATTCAGGCACACGGCGGAACAGTCGTGCTCCGCAATGTGCTGGCAGGTGGACTGGAAGCAGTTGTATGTTTGCCTATAGGTGATGCGTGATCTCATCTAACAAGATCGCCCAACATTCTTGGGCTATCGAAGCCAACCCACAAAAAAGCTGTGGTCAAATCTGGCATCTAAACCGCTGCACGCCACATCCTGAAACGCCCTTGGCCAGTCACCTCGCAGATCAGCCCGTGCGCCTCCATCCAAGCCAGGTTTCGCTGAACAGCCGCACGACTGGCGCCGCTCAGAGTCTCGGCCATCGGCGCAGAGACCAAGGGCCATTCGGTCAATACAGCGCGCAAAGCCGGAGGCGTACGGCCAGACAAAACTGACATAGCCGTCTCCACCCGAGTGGACCATATTTCGAGATCGTCGAGGTGCCGCATCGCTGCGAGGCATGCGTTGTCCATTCCGTCCAGCCAGCGGATCAACCGCTCTGCCGGAGGTCCGCCGGCCCGAAGCCCCCCTGCCCCACCCATTGCTACCGGTGCGAAGATTCCACCCTTCCCTTCTGCTGCAGCAATCCGGCCTGCCGTGACCGCAGCCTCCATCCGGTCACCATGCTGACCAAGACCTGCCAAGCTCCAAAGGTGAAAGCCCAGACAAGCCCGGGTGATAGGGTGAAAATGTCGGGCGGCTCCCATGAAGGCGAGCCAACCATCGGCGCGATCAGTGAAACGCTCGGCGTCATCCGCTATGTTCTCAGAGTCCCGCCGGTCGAGAAAATCGGCTAGCCCAGCTTCGGGGCCAGGCCCCCCAGTAAGACGTCGAACAGCCCATCCAACGCGTGACAGCGCCCCAGAGTCTTCCTGAGCGCCAGACAGACGAAGCGCGATCCAGAGTGCAAGGCGGTCAGGGCTGACCCGGTCACCAACGAACCAGCTCAGTTCTGCAGCCTCGATCAGGGCTAATCTGTGCCGCCAACCCGATGGGCCGCGGCGCAGACGGTCGTCAAGCGCGCCCAGTCTTCCGGCCACTCGTGCGAGGCGGGCCGCACAACCCGCTTCGGCACGTGCCCATGCCGCTACGACTGAGGTTTCGCTGGGTTCAGAACTTGGGCCTGGAAGCAGATAATCAGGTTCCTCATCCATCGGTCCTGGCAGGAACCACAGCTCGTCTTCGGACGCCTGCTCTCTTCCCTCGGGATCGCCGAGGGCCTCGTCAGGACTATCAGGCAGAACAGAGAGGTAGGGCTTCATATGTGCAAAATACGACTATTATGCAAACTACCCAAGGGTTTTCTGTAGGGCTGCATTTGCTCCTTATATAGTACGCGCGCGCGGTGTCCGTGGAGAGCGCTCTAGTCGCGTTCAGCGCATGGAAACCGAGGGGTTTCCAGCGATCAGCATCACACAGCGTGCCCTTGCATTCGTTTACAAACGGTCGTTTAGTGGCGGTATATGAAACTGCAAACGGCCTGTTTTGATGCCCCTGATCGGCTATGCGCGCGTCTCAACCGAGGATCAGACCCCCCTGCCCCAGTCGCAGGCCCTGAAATCCGCAGGCTGCGTCGAGATCCACGAGGAGCAGGCCTCGGGCGGAAACCGCGCGCGGCCCGTGCTGGCGCGGGTGCTGGAGCGGATCGGCAAGGGCGACACGCTGGTGGTGGTGCGCATCGACCGTCTGGCGCGGTCGCTCTCCCACCTCCTCGAGGTGATCGAACGGCTGGAGGCCAAGAACGCCTTCTTCCGATCGCTGACCGATCCCATCGACACTTCCTCCCCGCAGGGCAAGTTCACCCTCCAGGTCCTGGGCGCCGCCGCTGAGTTCGAGCGCGCCCTGATCCGCGAACGCACCAAGGCCGGGCTGGCCAGCGCAAGAACCAAAGGCAGGGTCGGCGGCAACCCGGGCCTGCGCGCCCGTGATCCGGCGGCGCTGCGCAAGGTCCGGCTGGCGCGGCAGGACGGCTACATGGAGCGCCTGAACGAGACGGCGCAGGACTGGGTGCCCCATGTCCGCCGCCTGCGGCCCGACTTGGCCTGGGAAGATGTGGTGCGCATCGTCAACGGCCCCCTGCCCCACGAGCGTCAATGGACGCAAAGCCGGCTTCTGCGCGCGGTCAACGCCTATGTTCGGGACGGCTTCCTGCCGACCACGGTACTGGACCGCGCCGGCCGCCGCGAAACCGACGACCGCCTGCCCGCCATCGTCGCTGCCATCAAGGGCGCGGACCCCGAGATCACGCTTCAGGCGATCTGCACCCGGCTGGAGGCGATGCGCGAGCGCACGCCTCGCGGGCGGACAAGCTGGCAGCCGTCATCCGTGAAGATGCTGCTCGAGAGGGCTGAGAGGCTGGGGATGCTTGCGTGAAGTCGTGGGAATCGGTCGCGCGATTCTGAAGATCTGCGTTGCGTAGGCGTCGACAATACATGTTGTGGCCATGACATCGCGGCCTACGAACTGTTGAAGTGCTCTGCGAACAAGGTTGCCCAAGACCCTGATACTTCACGGTTTTTTCTCGTCAGAAATCGGCCGCTTCAACGCCTCTAGGCCGCTCAACGGTTTGGGCTGGATTTAATCACCAAAACTGTTAAGGTCTACAAAACAATAAAGACTTGAGGGCAGTGATGAGTGGGATACGGGCCTCACAAAGATTCGATGTCATGTCCAAGCGGCTCGGGAGCCGGTTGCGTGAACATGCGCAGGAGACGTTCCCACCGGATGCCCAGAAGGGTCTCCGTCGCTTCGCGATGCGGGAAGCAGCCGATCTGCTTCGGATCAACCAGAACACCTTCCGCCATCATGTGTCAAATCTCGAAGGCTTTCCGGAAGGCATCCTCGAGGGTGGCAACCGGCGCAGCTTCTCTGCCGAGGACATGGTCGAAGCCCAACGCGTCCTTCTTGAGACGGGTAGGATCAAGCCCGATGAACACCCTCATAGAAGAGCCGGCGAACCGTGCCAGGTCGTGACGATCTTCAACCTGAAGGGCGGCAGCGCAAAAACGTCGACCGTTGCTCATGTTGGTCAGCTTCTGGGCCTTCGCGGCTATCGGGTCCTGCTTATCGACCTCGACAGCCAGGCAAGTCTGACAAACCTGTTCGGGGTTACCCCTGAGCTCGATCCGGACATGCCGACCTCCTACGATCTGATCCGATCCGAGGGGCCCCTGCCCGCCTCAGATATCATTCGCAAAACGAACTTCCCGACAGTGGATCTGATCCCGGCCTCCATGGACATCATGGAGTACGAGTTCGAGGTCGCTTTGAGCTTCAGACACGGCGCCACCACCTTCCACAGTCGGATCCGTGAAGCGCTTGAGCCAGTCCTGAGCCGATATGATGTGGTGATCTTCGACACCCCGCCGCAGCTGAACTTCTCGGTGATCTCCGCCCTCTTTGCTTCCACTGGGGTCCTGATCCCGCTCAACGCGTCCATGCTTGATGTGATGTCTCTGGCAAGCTTTCTCGGTATGGCGAGCAACCTGATGGGCGTCGTCGAGGCGCATGCTCCCGAGCACGGCCTGAACTTCGTTCGGGTGCTGATCACCCGGTACGAGAACACCGACGGTCCACAGGTCCAGATCTCTTCTCTGCTTCGGACGGTCCTTGGCGATGCGGTCCTCCCTGCCGAGTTCCTGAAGTCGACGGCGGTAGGTGATGCCGCAAACACCCAGCAGAGCATCTTTGAGGTCGAACCTCGCGACGTGAACCGCAGAACATACGAGCGTGCGATCGAGTCCGTTTCACGCGTGACCGACGAAGTTGAGCGCGAAATCCTCAAGGCATGGGGGCGTAGTCATGGCGCGTAAGGTCTTCGGGGACTCACTCAAGAACGCGATGGGTAAAGCGTCAACGTCGGATGAGGATGTGGATATCGATCTGAAGCGCACGAGCCCAACTGTCGCTCGAGCGCAAGCATCGGTGTTGGAAGAAGACAAACACGCCACGCGCTTGATCGACCCGAGCACTGTGCGAATGTCCGCGGTCATGGATCGAATCGATCCGAGCGATGGCCTCGAGGAGCTCGTCGCGTCGATCCGTGAGCACGGGCAAAAGGTTCCGGTTCTTGTCCGCCGAACCCAAGACGGGGCACTTGAGATCGTCTATGGACGCCGCAGGCTTCTCGCCTGTCGTGAACTTGGTCAGAAAGTGCGCGCCACGGTCATGGAGATGACCGAAGAGGAAGCACTGATCGCCCAGGGCGTAGAGAACAATGCCCGCCAAGACCCCTCGTTTATCGAGAGGGCCCTGTTCGTCGCTGGGATCATTCGGGAACTTGGTAAAACTGACGAGACACGCAAGAACGCCCAGACCATCGCCTATCGGGCACTTCAGATCGACGAGTCGCTCGTCTCGCGGATGAACCGTATCGCCACCGGCATTCCGATGGAGCTGATCCATGCAATCGGACCTGCACATGGCGTTGGTCGGCGGGTCTGGGAGAAGCTTTTCAGGCTGTGCGAGAAGGACGTCTCGAGAGCCAGGGACGTTGCCCGCGAAATCCCCCGCAACTTGCCAGGCCCAGACCGACTTGACGCAGCGGTTACGCTGCTCACGGCCGCCAAGGCAACTACACCCAAGGTTGAGCAAAGTGAGCGCGTGAAGATCGGCCGCAAAGGCAACCGCATCACCATCGATGTGGACGCTGACCTTGCCCCGCGCGTTGAAGACGCCATCCGGAAGCTGATCAGCGAGCTTCTTGACCGCGGTCAAGATGGCCCAAAGTGACGACCCCGTGTCTTGACCGCGGTCAAGACATCAAGAGCAACGAGCAGAAAACGAAAGGAGGACCGGCTAGAAAAGGAAAGACCCCCCGAAAGCGGTGCTTCCGAAGGGCCTCAATCAGTCTCGACACCTGATTGATACCCCCAAAACGAATCGAGTTCAACACCGCTCGCGGTGACCGGGGAAGCTTTTTCTTCCGAAACACCATGAGACATGTAACCCAAACACGAACCGCCATGGCGGAACCGAAAGCTATTGCCTGCCCTACTATCTACGAACTTCTGGGACCGGTACGCGCCCTGCGGAAAGAACTTGGCCTGACGAGCAACGACATCACAGTCTTGACGGCCCTGATCAGCTTTCTTCCCCGCGATCGACAAACCACAAATGGTGAGACCCCACCCAAACTTACCGTTGTGTTCCCCTCCAACGCCTCCTTGTCTGAGCGCGCAAACGACATCGATGAGAGGACCCTACGTCGCTGCTTGGGCCGTCTTGACGCAGCCGGCCTCATCGACCGGAAGAACTCGGCAAACGGCAAACGCTTCCCCCTGCGGTATGGCGGCATCATCCGAGACGCGTTCGGGATCGACCTGAACCCACTGATACAGAACCACGACACACTGGCGGTCGAAGCGTTGAAGGTTACGGAGAAGCGTGAACGCCTTCGCTCCCTCAGGGCAGAAGCACTAGCACTGCGCGCATCCCTCCTTCAGGACCAGCGCATCGACGAAGCGCGGTTGTCCTCACTCGGAGCGATCAGGAACATCCTTCGACGAGCAACCCTCACGGTTGATGCAATCTTGCAGATCATCGCTGATCTCCGCGAACTCGGAGCCAACGCCGCGCAGAGCTACGGAGAGTGCGAGAGTTCAAGCGCGGCCGTGGACGAAATCCAATCACGCGACCAAGCCCTCAGCCATGATTGCGCGCGCGAAATGTCCGCCAGAAACGGACAAAATGACCGGCAGATAGAGTCCATAAAAAAAGAACTTATTAAGAAAGACGCGCAGGCAAAGCAGACCAGCGCTGACCAAAATATTGCAGGGCCTTCCATGAACCGAGACCCTGCAAAAATGTCATGGACAGACTTCACACATGTCTCTGACTTCTTTCCAGACCCACCTCGAACAGGAGAAGCCCTCAACCGCGTTCTCTTCGATATCGGGCGATTGCTTAGAATACGCCAAGAAAAGCTGATGCGTGGCCTCCAGAAAACCGGCGCTGGACGGCTTCTAGTGATCTTAGATTACCTGTTGGGAAAAGGAGAAACGATCAGGCAGCCCGAGGCATACTTTGAAACGATCCTTGGCGCATAGAACATGCAGCTTGGACTTCTTGACCGCGGTCAAGAACGCCGAAGAGAGGGAAAGGTTGGGGGTTTGCGGGGTGACGGGAAGTGAGATCGGGAGAGTGGCTTCCGGCGCCCGTCGTGGAGAAGATCTGATGGCGAAAGTTGCCCAGAAAGTCACCCTGTCCCCGTCGCGGGACATCCCCTTCGATAAGCTCGTGCTGAGCCAGTCCAACGTGCGGCGCATCAAGGCGGGCGTCTCGGTCGAGGAACTGGCCGAAGACATCGCACGGCGGGGTCTACTGCAGGGTCTGAACGTCCGGCCTGTGCTTGGTGCTGATGGGGTCGAGACTGGCATGTTCGAAATCCCGGCCGGTGGTCGCCGTTTCCAGGCGCTGGCGCTGCTGGTGAAGCAAAAGCGGCTGGCGAAGTCGGCGCCGATCCCTTGCATCGTGCGGGATGCTGCGTCGGAGATCCTCGCCGAGGACGACTCGCTGGCGGAGAACATGCAGCGCGTTGCCCTGCACCCGCTCGACCAGTTCCGCGCATTCCAGTCCCTGCGGGAAAAGGGTCAGGGCGAGGAAGCGATCGCGGCGGCCTTCTTCGTCACGCCGCAGATCGTGAAGCAGCGCCTGAAACTCGCCTCCGTGGCCCCTGCCCTGCTCGAGGTCTATGCCGAGGACGGCATGACGCTGGAACAGCTGATGGCCTTCACGGTGAACCCGGATCATGCGCGTCAGGAACAGGTCTGGGAGGCAGTGAAGAACTCCTGGAACAAAGAGCCTTACGCGATCCGGCGTATGCTGACCGAAACCTCGGTCCGGGCCTCGGACCGCCGCGCGATCTTCGTCGGTGTCGATGCCTATGAGGCGGCAGGCGGTGTCGTGCTGCGCGATCTCTTCCAGGGCGATGACGGTGGCTGGCTCGAAGACCCTGCGCTTCTGGACCGGTTGGTGGCCAAGAAGCTTCAAGCTGAAGCAGAAGCGCTCGCTTCCGAAGGCTGGAAGTGGATCGAGGTCGCGACCGACCTGCCCTATGGCTACAGCCATGGTCTGCGGCGTCTCGCCGGTGATCCGGCACCGATGACCGACGAGGAAAGCGCGGCCCACGCTGTGCTCCTCGCCGAGTATCGTGCGCTGGAGGAGGAGTATTCCGGCCAAGACGAATACCCCGAGGAGATCGATGCCCGGCTCGGTCAGCTCGAGATGGCGATGGAAGCGCTCGAACAGCGGCCCTTGATCTACGACCCGGCCGAAGTTTCGCGCGCGGGCGTCTTCGTCACGCTGGATCGGGATGGCACGCTGGCTATCTATCGCGGCTATGTCCGGCCCGAGGATGAGCCGCGCGAGGAGACCGCGGTCCAGGATGGTGATGGCGCGGATGCTATCGGGCAGGGGGGTGATGTCGGTGGTTCCACCTGGAAACCATCGGCGACCTCCGCCGGGGGCACCGTCATCACCTCGGGTGCTCAGCCGATCGGTGCTGATCCTTCCGACGAGGAAGATGACGGTGCGCTGAAGCCGTTGCCCGAGCGGCTGGTCGTAGAACTGACTGCCCACCGGACCCTCGCGCTGCGTGAGGCCATCGGGCGTTCGCCGGATGTGGCGCTGACGCTCCTCCTCCTAAAGCTGGTGACGGATACCTTCCGCACCTCCTCGGCCTCGGGCAGCTGTCTGGAAGCCTCGGTGCGTCATGTCTACATGTCGGCGCAGGCGCCCGATCTGAAGGACAGCGTCGTGGCGAAGCTCGTCGACGAACGTCATGCTGCTTGGGAGGCCGATCTGCCCCTTGGTGACGATGCTGCGCTCTGGGACTATCTGGACGTCCTCGACCAAGGCAGCCGTCTGGCGCTCTTGGCGCACTGCCTCAGCTTTGGGATCAACGCGCTCCATGAGAAGGTGAACCCCTATGGTGCGGGCATCTCCGCCAGCGGTCTGAGCCGCCGCATGGCCCATGCCGATCTGGTGGCGCGTGCCGTCGATCTCGACATGGTCGAGGCGGGCTGGGAGCCGACGGTCGACGGCTACCTCAACCGTGTGCCGAAGGCCCGCATTATCGACGCCGTGCGCGAGGCGAAGGGGGAGGGGACCGCGCAGCTTCTCGATCACCTGAAGAAGGGCGAGATGGCCACCGAGGCCGAGCGGCTCCTAAATGGCAGCGGGTGGTTGCCAGAGGTCCTTCGTCGGGCCGATCTGGCGGCAGGCGACGGCGAGCCGATCGCAGAAGGGCAGGGGGAGGACGCGGGCGAGCCCGAAGATGTCGATCTCCCGGCCTTCCTGACGGCCGAATTGCCGAACAGCGCTGCATCGATGATGGCAGCCGAGTGATCTGAGCCATCCGGGGCGGGGAAACCCGCCCCAATCTCGCAAAATACAGTAATATCAATATGATGAATGCGAACTCGCGCATTCGGGATGAGGAATCATGTCTGCAACAACCATCATCGACACAGCCCCCCTCGGGGCGCTGATCCGCTACACCGACGGCAGTCCGAGGCCGCCGGCACGGTTCACCAAGAAGCTTGCCGCCTGGGAGCGCTCGAACGGCGTCGGGCGCCTTGTGAAGAAGGAACTCCCGCGCTCCTATCCGACCTGGACCGCTCCGGCCTCCTTCACGCTGCATGAGGGGAATTTCTCCTCGGACGGGGTCATCCTCGTCACCATCATGCGCAGCCATTCGGCGGATAGCCGTCTGATCTTCGAGGTGGCCGAGGAACCGAAGCCCGGGCAGGTGCGCGTGCTTCTGGACTTCGGGGGCAACACCGAGCTGCTGCATCTGGCGGAGTCGATCACTGCGGCCGAGCTCTGGATCGCGCGTGAGGGCTATCGCAACGCTCGGATCGAGATCGTCGGTGCCGAGGACGGCGATAGGGCAGGGGGCGCGGATCTAGCCGCCTGAGCCCTGACATGGCGTGAGGGGCCTGCCGACTGGCGGGCCTCTCACCGACCACACCCTCGTCCCGCGATGCCGCGGGGCGCCGGAGGATCCATCCCCAAAGTCGGATGGTCTTCAGCAACGAGCCTGCCCGGGAGGCTGGCGGCGTTCCATGCATCAGCGGGACAACCGGCTCCTGACGTTGGGGCACCATCCCCCGCTCGCCATTCCCTTCCTTGCCCCGAATCCTGTCTTCGAGATCAACCCGCAAGGGGTCGGACTAAGTGCAAGCCCGTGCCGCCGGGTGGATTCGGGCAAGCCGAACGCACCCGGTGATGTCAGCCAGTCTTCGGGCCTGCGGGGTCCTGTCGCGCGGGGGATGGTCCCCCGCCTCCAAGACAGGAGCCAAACAGATGTCCCGCAAAGATGCACACGCCTTCGCCGCCTCCCTCGCCGCCACGCTCATGGTCTCGATCGTCGTCTTCCAGGCAGGGGATGGAACCTTCGGCGCCGTCCCCGCCGATGAAATCGACGGCGACGAGGTCGTGATCGTTTCGGAATACGATCCCTTCGGGTGAGGCTTCGGCCTCACTTACCGAGGGCCCGGCAGGGCGCAGGCGCGCCCCCGTGCCTATCGCCGACAGAGTGATCGGCGGTGCCGATCTGAAGAACGCTTGTGTGCCACCAGCGCAGATCGTAGTGCTTACAAGGGCTAAACCACGCGAAAATTGACTTGGAGAGAGCACGCTAGGATAAGTGGGAAAAACAAATCGTTACATGATTGAGGAACGACAGTGACGCTGGATATCCGCGGCAGCCTGAAAAACACGCGCATCAGCAAGAATCCATTGGTGGTCGTGGATGAGCTACTGGCGAACTCGATCGACGCGTTCCTGATCCGAAAGAGGGATGAGGCCGACGCTGTTGCCCTGGAAGTGACGCTCAAGGTGAAAGCTACGAAAGCGGACTTGCTCGGCAAGGAGTACGACCTTGAGATCACCTGCGAGGACAACGGTTGCGGTCTTGGGCCAGAGCAGCGCAAGGCCTTCCTGACTAAGGACACCTCCTACAAGGACGATCTCAAGATCCCCGGCATCGGGAAGTGCAAGGGAACCGGTCGCGTCCAGTTCTTCCACCATTTCAAGGCGGTGTCACTGTCATCAATCTACAGACAGGGAGACGGGTTTAAGCATGTCTCACTGCCTTTTCTGCGCGACCGAAAGACCATCGAAGAGACCGATTTCAAGGCAGAGGATCGAGACACTGCCGAAGTTGGGACCCAAATACGCCTATCGCACGTGGTGCCGAAGCTGCGCGAGACCATCCTTTCCGTGGCCAGCGTGCACCGGACGTTCACTGCGGAGGCGATCCGACAGCACGTTCTCTTCAACCTTCTGCAGAGGTTCGTCAGTCTGAAGGATGACCTCGGCGACTTCCGGATTAAGTTCATCAGTGACCTTGGGGGCACCAAGTCTGAAGAGACCCTGACTCCCTCGGACATCCCCGAGCATACGTCCGTGACGACGATCACCGTCGAGCACATCGAAGGCGAGGATAAGGTATCGGCCGACTTCACCATAACACACTACAAGCTGGACGAGACGCAGTACCCATTGCCTCGCAACATCATAGGCTTGTGCGCCAAGGCGTCTATCGCTGAGCTCATCACCGGTCGTTACCTCAAGACCAAGACGCTCGAAAACAACGCGATTGACGGTCACTACCACATCGTCCTGGTCGAGGGGCCCCTGTTGGATGATGGTGTGAATGAGCAACGCGATGGGTTTGACAAGATACCACTGGACAACGGCTCAGGAGACCTCTTCGAAGGGATGCAGGTCACCTTCGAGGACATATTCTCGGTTCTCGACGACAAGGTGCAGGAGCTCATAACGCCGCCTGATTGGTCTAGGGATACGATCGTGAAAGACGTGGCGAAGGACTTCGGCGTGTCTGAGGAGATGCTCTCTTACTCAAACACGCGCGTGAAGTTCGGGGACACCCCGAACGAGGTCGCGAAGCGTGTCTTGACGAACCTTCAGGAGCAGGTGGTCAACGAGACGTCCAGCCTCTCGGCCATGAAGGAGGCCATCAAGGGCCTCGCCCCGGACAGCGATGACTTCCGACGCAAGATCGACGATCTTTCGTGGGAATTCGCCTCCTCCCTCAAGACGATAGACATGGCCAACCTCTCGCAGCTAGTTGTTCGCAGGTCAGCATTGATCGACGTGCTGGACCTGGCTGTTAAACAGGGCCTCAACGTCCAGGCCGAACTACCCGACGGAAAGCGCCGCAAAAACGAGGCTCTGATCCACAGCATCTTCTTCCCGATGCGGAAGGACAGCGAGGAGGTTTCGGACCACGACGTCTGGTTGCTCAGCGAGGAGTACCACTATTACGACTACATCGCCTCTGACATGCCGCTGAACCAGATCAAGTGGGACAACGGCCAAAGCCTCTTTGAAGCCGACGTCGATGAGGCCGTTGGCGAGTTGCTAAACCGGATAGGTGAGGAGAACGGGGGCTGCCGCCCGGATATAGCGCTGTTCCACGAGGAAGGCTCCGTTGTGATCGTCGAGTTCAAGGCGCCCGGCGTCAGTCTCGACGAGCACGACAACGACCTGATGGAATACGCAACAATCTTGGCCGCGAAGTCCAACGGAAGGCTGAAGAAGTTCTACGGATACCTGATAGGGGATACCATCAATCCGATCCGCCTGAGAGGCTACAATCGCTTGCCCGGCGAGAACGGCTTCTTCAGCACCAACGATGTAAAGGAGCCTAAAAGCCAGGCTACACTTGGGCAGCTGTACTCGGAACTTCTTTTCTACGGGGACATCGTGGATCGTGCTCGCAAACGCATCGGAGTATATAGGGAGCGCCTGAAGCTACCGCCGCTTTGATCAAGGTCGGCTTGGTTCCGCTCCGTCGGCCTGCACCCACCAAAAATGCTGCAGGATGGACGAATGACCGGTTCTGTGAAGCTACGTGGCAGCGCCCGGCTTTTAGGCGAATGGAGCTCTGGGCCGATTGCCAAGATCAAGCCTTCAACTGATGGCTAGGTCGCTCGCGGTCTTTCCGTAAGCGCTGTTCTGGCCCCACCTTCCCGCTGAATCTGTAATCTGCGATGCGGCCCGTGCGGAGATTTGCAGGGGAGGTGTCGGTGGGAGTCCATCGGGAGCGCAGTATGGAGGCCGTTGGGTTTGTGGAGTTGCTGGCGGCCCCGGCGGCGAAGCGGCGATGGTCGGATGAGGCGAAGGGACGAGTGGTGGCGGAGACGCTGGTTCCCGGGATCATGGTGAACGAGGTGGCGCGTAGGCATGGGCTGAAGGCGAACCACCTGTCGTCTTGGCGGACGTTGGCTCGGAAGGGCAAGCTGGTTGTGCCCGAGGTTGCGGGGGCAGAGTTCGCAGCACCTGTGGCTTCGCCGCAGTCGGTCACGACACCGGTCACGATTGCGTCGATTGATCTGATGATTGGGCCTGTGACGGTGCGCCTGGATGCTGCCACGCCTGCGACACGGGTCGCGGAACTGGTTATGGCTCTGCAGGCCCGCCCGTGATCTTCCCGTCGAACCGGGTGCGGATCATGGTGGCGACGAAGCCCATCGACTTCCGCAAGGGGCACGACAGCCTGGCCGCGATGGTGAAGAACGAGCTGCGCAAGGACCCGTTCACCGGAACGGTCTTCGTCTTCCGCGCCAGAAAAGCGGATCGGCTGAAGCTCTTGTATTGGGACGGCACCGGTCTGGTGATGGCATACAAGCGGCTGGAGGAGCACAGCTTCACCTGGCCTGCCGTGAAGGACGGGTTGATGCTGATGAACCACGCGCAATTTGAGGCGCTGTTTGCAGGTCTGGACTGGCGACGGGTTCGGGCCATCGAGGCGAAGGCTCCCGAAGCGGTGGAATGAGCCGTTCAAGGCTGCGGCAGGATGACTCAGTCGGCTCTTTCCAGAGGCATAGCCCATGGTGGTTTGGTAAAAACCTGCCATGCCGAAGACCGCTGATCTGCTTGAAGAAATTGCTGCGCTGAAGGCGATGCTGATCGCCGCGGATGCGCGCGACAAGCGCAAGGACGAGCGCATTGCACATCTGGAAAAGCTGGTCGCGGCCTTCAAGCAGGCGGTCTTCGGCCGGAAATCGGAGAAGAGTAATCCGGACCAATTCGAACTGGCGTTGGAAGATCTGGAAACGGCCATGGCTATGATCCATGCCGAAGAGGATGCCGAGGATCGCGCCGCCAAGCGCCCCGCCAAACGGCGTTCTGCCAACCGTGGATCGCTGCCCAAGCACCCGTTGCCCGGCAACGGTTTGCTTGCAAACCGTGAGAGGGGGCCGCGCATCGAAGAGGTCATCGAACCGGACAGCCTGACTTGCGCCTGCGGTGGTTGCCTGCATTGCATTGGCGAGGACGTGTCGGAACGTCTCGACATCGTGCCCGCCCAGTTCCGTGTCATCGTCATCCGCCGTCCGAAGTATGCCTGCCGGTCCTGCACCGATGGCGTTGCACAGGCGGCGGCCCCTGCGCGGCTGATCCCGGGCGGCATGCCGACCGAAGCCACGGTCGCCCATGTGGTGGTCAGCAAGTATGCAGATCACCTTCCGCTTTACCGGCAGGCCCAGATCTACAGCCGTCAGGGCGTCGATCTCGACCGATCCACGCTTGCCGATTGGGTGGGCCGCGCCGCCTTCGAACTCCGCCCCGTGCATGATGCCCTGATGGCGGACCTGAAGCGATCAACCAAGCTCTTCATGGACGAGACCCGCGCCCCGGTGCTCGACCCGGGTGCAAGAAAAACCAAGACGGGATACTTCTGGGCCTTGGCCCGTGATGATCGACCGTGGGGCGGTGCAGCTCCACCTGGCGTTGTCTTCACCTATGCTCCCGGTCGCGGTGGACAGCATGCCGAGCGGATATTGCAGGGTTTTGGCGGCATCCTGCAAGTGGATGGCTATGCCGGATACAACCGCCTGATCGCAGCGGACAGGATCGGTCCGGGCATCCAACTCGCATATTGCTGGGCCCATGCCCGCCGTAAGCTGATCGAGATCACCCGCACCGGGCCCGCGCCGATTGCTGAGGAAGGTGTGGCACTGATCCGCGATCTCTACGCCATCGAGGCCGGAATCCGCGGCCAAGACCCCATAACCCGACTGGCCGTCCGGCAGGATCGCTCCGCCCCGATCATCGCCCGCATCGACGACTGGCTGACGCATCACCGCGCCCGCGCCTCGGCCAAATCGCCCTTAGGCGAAGCACTCACCTACATCGCCAAATACCGTGACGGACTGGGACGCTTCCTCACCGATGGCCGCGCGGAGATCGACAACAACACCGTCGAACGCACCATCCGCCCCATCGCCCTGAACCGCAAGAACGCCCTCTTCGCAGGACACGACGCAGGAGCCGAAAACTGGGCCGTCATCGCCTCGCTGATCGAAACCTGCAAGATGAACGGCATCGATCCCCACGCATGGCTGACGGCAACGCTCACCGCCATCGTTCAAGGCCACAAGCAAAGCCAGATCGACGACCTGCTCCCGTGGAATTACCCCGTCACAGTGTGATCGGGACAGCGCTTACAGTGCCTCGAGATCGTAATCAGCCATTGATGCGGTCCGTGTCCTGAATGTCCCGGTATCGATACCCTGTTGATGCAGGGTGCCGCAACTCCCGTAAGGCAAGGGCAGGGGTGGCAATGGCTGTCGGTCGCCGCTTCCGTCGCCAAGGAGTTGCTGAACTGGGGGTCAGGCTGTCCCGATTGGCCGGGTGACAGGTTCTGGCATCGGCTCCCTCCGCATCTCTGTCTCCTGGGCCATCCCTTCGACTGACAATCCCCTAATCCCGTTCGGGCTCTCGCGCGCAACCCCGCGTCAGTCCGGGCCGTGTTGCCCCTTTGGGGCTGCCCGCTCCACCCCGGTCCTCTGGGGGTTTCCGGCGGCCGTTCCGTCCACCGTGCACGCGTCACCCGACGGGCTTTTTCCGGGTCTTGTCGAAGGGACGGTCCCAAAGACAGGACACACAGGAGCTTACCATGCAGAACATCGTCATCCTCGCCGGCAACATCGGTCAGACCCCCGAGGTCCGCACCACCCAGGGCGGCACCAAGATCACCAACTTCAGCCTCGCCACCTCCCGCCCCCGCCTCTCGGAAGGTCGCGTCCTGCGCGACGAGAACGGCTACCGGGTCATGGACACCGAATGGCACCGCATCACCTGCTTCAACGGACTCGGCAAGACAGTCGCGGAGCATTGCGAAAAGGGCATGAAGGTTCTCGTCCACGGCCGCATCCACTACACCAAGTGGATCGATAGCATGGGGAACGACCGCTACGGCTGCGAGATCATCGCCGAGAAGGTCGACTTCCTGAGCCGTCCGAAGTCGGCCGAGAACGAAAACCCCGAGCTGGTCGACCGCGACGACGAGATCCCGTTCTGAGGAACGGGGTCTCCCCCTCGGGTCCGGCGGGGAAACCCGCCGGGCCAAAGGCAGTTTTCGCCTTCTGTTGCCCGCCTCCTTGAGCGTCCGAGGCCGCATAGACTGCGCAGCTACCGGTTCGCGTCCCTTTCTTCGACGATGCCGTGACTGCGATAGGCATCAAGCATCATGCGAGTGTATTCGGCCGTGCTCTGTGTCACGGTGCCCAAACCGGGCCACGCGAACAGCGGATCCGACCACATAACTTCCAACTCCAGCTCGATCCCGAGCACTGCAGCCACGTCGATCGCCGCCGTGGGCTCCTTTTCTTCGGGCCAGTAGTGATCCTCGAAGGAAACAACGACATCGAGATCGTCATCCACCCAGATTTCGGCCAGACCTGCTCCCATGCGCTCACTGGCATTGGTTGCATCCTCGAACAGAGCTGCCCGGATCAAATGGGTCACCTGGTCCTTGCTGAGATCAAGCTTCGGCCGCGGATCGACGATAGAGGCGATGGGTTCAGTCCCTTGACCTTCGGCACGAGCTTGAACCGGCACTGGCTTTTCCTCGTTCGGTCCTAACCAGAACGCTTCAGGAAAAATGTTGATTGGTGATGCGCCGCAGCCGGGGCAATGCCAATGGGTTCCAGCGATCTGTGGGCCGGTGATTTCTGCGTTGCAGTGTAGGCAGTACCAGAGGTTTGATTCCTCCATCTCCAAAAACGGGTGGCGGACCTTTCCCTCTGCATCAGGTTTCGTGGCGCGCCGTGGCCAGTCGGCAAATCGTTGCGCTTTCACGCTTTGCATCAATTCCTTTGCAATCCCGATGGCTTCTTCACACAGCACCCGATCGTTCATCGGGCTGTTCTGGGCATGCTTGATGTCGATTTCGACCCGAGGGGCAGCTGAAGGGTTTTCTGGCAGGATGATCCGCCAACCATCACCTTCCATGCGGACGTCGCCAAGCATTGTTTTCAGCGCGTATGGATACCCTCGGACTTCTCCTCGAGTGACGGCATCGGGGCCCCCGAAGATATGGTCGAAGGTCGAACCCTCGTAGGAAGTGATCCGTTCCACGAAGGCCTTGATCGTGGCGACTTGTGCTTCGGAGGGAGCCCACTCTCCTTTGGCGCTACCCGTCAAGGCATTCCAATGGGGAAAGTCCAATCGCGCCGCAACAAGGTCGAGCGCTGCGTGCTGTGGTTGACCGGTCGCTCTGGCGTAACGCTTTGCCAGGAGTTTCAAGTTCTTAAGCTTATCGTTCTGTGTCATGATCCATGTCCAAGCTGGATCCGACTAGGTGCCCGCTGCTAATCAGACCCGCCTATGGCATGAAGTCTGCTGTTCGAAGTCAAAATCGCTGCAAAGCTTCGCGTGGCGGGCACACCGGCCTGCGAGAAAGGCCATATACAACGTCTGCCATTTTCGATTGCAGGTCAAGACCGATGCGTTGCGGGGTTGGAGCGCCTCTGGCTTTGCACCGTTTGCCCGAGAGAGTCCGAGTTGTGCCGGTTTCCCGGTGACGGGTTGAGGGTCGGGAGAGTGGCTTCCGGCGCCTGTCACGGGAGATAGCCGATGGGCGTTGTAGAAGTTCTGGATCCGGTCGCGCCGACGCGTGCTGGTGGCTGGAAAGTGGATGTGAGCCGGGGTGAGCGGAACGGGCGGGTGTCGTCCGAATGGTTCAACCGGCCTGATGACGAGCGGTACCTGTCGCTCGATGATCTCTGGGCATCGGTGAAAGGTCGGTCCGAACGCAGCCGCAGCCGTGTGGTGCAGACGGCCGACATCCGGGTCGAAGCAACGCGTGATAGCGCCGAGCGGATGCACCTGGTCCTGCCGAAAGCGCAAGAACCGGTCGCGCCCACGCACTGGGCGTTCGGCCAGCTTGCCAGCATCGTCGGCGCTCCTGCCTCCTACCTGCGGCAACTGCCCGCGCCGCTGGCGGGGATCAATCTGCAATACGGCCTGACCAACCACCGCGCCGAGCAGGTGAAGACCTTCGAGACCGAGGATGGTCGCACCGAACTGCGCGCCGTGACCGGCCCCGACTATGGCCGCATCCATGACCACGAGTTGGTCGAGGCGGTGCAGCGCATCGCGGGCAATGGCACCGGCGATACGCGCTGGAAGGTGCCGGGTGTGCTCGACTGGTCGACCGGGGTCTACAACCCCGATGTCGAGATCAGCCGCGACACGACCACCCTGTATGCCTCGGACCGCGATGTCTTCCTGTTTCTGGTCGACGACCACAACCCGATCGAGGCGGGCCGCCTGCCCGACGGCTCCCCCGATCTCTACTTCCGGGGCTTCTACTGCTGGAACTCCGAAGTTGGTGCGAAGACGCTCGGCATGGCGAGCTTCTACCTCCGTGCCGTGTGCCAGAACCGCAACCTCTGGGGCGTCGAGGATTTCCAGGAGATCAAGATTCGCCACTCGAAATACGCCGCCTCGCGCTTTGCGCATGAGGCTGCCCCGGCGCTGACGCGGTTCGCCAATTCCTCGCCGCAGGGCTTCGTGAACGGCATCAAGGCGGCGCGGCAGCAGATTGTGGCGCGGACGGACGAGGACCGGGATGACTTCCTGCGCAAGCGCGGGTTCTCGAAGGCGGAGTCAGGCAAGATTATCGAGAAGGTGCTGATGGAAGAGGGCCGCCCGCCCGAGAGCATCTTCGATTTCGTGCAGGGCATCACGCGGCTCGCGCGCGACAAGACCCAGCAGGATGCCCGCCTCGACATGGAAGGGCGCGCCAAGAAGCTGCTCGACCGGATCGGTTGACGGGCTGTTCCCAACCAACGCGACCGCCCGCATCCGGGGCGGTCGCGCCCATTTCTTTTCCAGCAGCGCGCCACTGGCCCCGCCTCGACAGGGCAGGGGGCTTCGGCGCGCGCAGTTCAGCGAGACCCCCATGACCCCCCAGGAAGAAACCGTCATCCTCGAGGCTCGTGACATCCTCGGCCGTTACCTCAGCCAGAACCCGGTCATCGGCAGCTGGCAGGCGCTGATGGACTATTGCGCGTTCAGCGTTCGCGGGCCCATCGAGCGCTTCCATGTCCTCTATCTCGACCGCAAGAACCGCATCATCGGCGATGAGCTATTGTCGACCGGCACAGTCGATCATGTCCCCGTCTATCCGCGCGAGGTGATCAAGCGGGCGCTGATGCTGAATGCCAGCGCCCTGATCCTGATCCACAACCACCCCTCGGGCGATCCGACGCCGTCGGAGGCCGATCTCAGCATGACCAAGGAGATCCAGAAGGGGTGCAGGTATCTCGGTCTGACGTTGCACGACCACATCATCGTCGGTGCCGGAACGGAGCTGAGCCTGCGGGCTTTGGGCAGGCTCTGACTTCGCCTGCGAACCTGCCGCCGCCGCTTCGAGGAAGAGGGCGGCGGTTTGGTCTTTGACGGATGAAGCGGTGAGAGAGGCTTCCCGCGCCGTCGGAGATCTTCCCATGTTCGACCTGCCATTGCTGATCCAGCCGTCCGCCTACGCACAGGGCGTCCCGCCGCATTTTCCCTCGGGCGACACTGATCCCAACCTGCCCTTCGCCCTGACCCTGTCGCGCCGCGCACCGGCCGATCTGATGTTGGGCCGCGCCGTTCCGCTGGTCCTCGCCCACTTCGCGACGCTGGCCGAGGCCATGCAGGGTGCGATCGACCATGCCGAGGGGATCGCCCCGGATGCCGCGACCCAGCTTCTGGCAATCCTCGACCGCGACGAGCGCCTTGTGCTGGCCGGGGCCGCCAGCGGCCACGCCGTCGCTTGGTGCCACCCGGTGTCGAGCGCGGCTGAGGCGCGCGGCGTAGTGACCGAGGCAAGCCAGCTGCGCGCGCAGGCGGGCCGCGCCGCCGCCTGGGGAGAGCCAGATCTGGCGAAGCGGCTGCGCCACCGCGCCGATCTTCTGGACGGGCGTCTCGTCGACCCGCTCTGGCGCGCCTTGGCCGCCCGGGCGCTGCAGGTCGCTGCGTGAGGCCCGAGAGACAGAGAAGGGCAGGGGGGGATTTGGAGCTTGTCCGGGGGAGAGAGATCGCCCGGCCCGGCTCCGATCCCTTCCCTTTACCGGAGACACCCGATGACCCTGAGTGAACCCACCCTCGCGCCCCCGATGGCGCCCTCGACCGTCGACATGGCGCAGATCTTCGCGGCCCACGCCGAGCGTGCCGCTCGGATCGAAGCGCTGCGCCCCGGCAACAAGGATCGCCTCTTCGACGGCCTCACGGCCGCCGGCATCACCCATGTCACTATCACCTTCGATGGTGCTGCAGACAGCGGCCAGATCGAAAGCATCGGCGCATGGTCCGGCGAGACCACTGTCGATTTCCCCGCGACCGAGATCGAATACGCCGCGCTGACCTGGGACAATCCTGAGGTCGAGATGCGCAGCCTTTCGCTGGAGGATGTCGTGGAGCAGCTCGCGTACGACTTCCTCTCCGACACCCATGGCGGTTGGGAAAACAACGACGGCGCTTACGGCGAGTTCTGCTTCGACGCCCCGGCTCGCTGCATCCATCTTGAGTTCAACGAGCGCTTCACCTCGTCTGAACTCTTCACCCATGATTTCTGAGGGGGCGGCGATGGCACATCCCTATCACCACGCCCTCTCCTCGGTGAAGAAATGGGGCGGCACGGTCGACTGCTACTTGGCGCTGCATTCTTGGTTCGATGCCAGCAAGGAGATCACGGCCGATTTCCGGCACCGGGCGCTCCGCCACCATGCCGAGGGTATTTTCATGGCCGAGACGATCTTCGGCCAGACCCTCACCCTCTCGACCGGGCGCATCATCCCGACCCGGTGGGTCGGCGAGCAGCATGTGAAGGAGGACCTCGGTTTCATCCCCAGTTTTGCCGACTGGGTGAAAGCGATCCGCCCCGAGCCGTGGATGGGCCGGGCCGAGAGGATCGAGGCGCTGGTGGATCCGCATCTCGCCTCGCCCGTGGTCGAGGTCACCTGACATGACCGATCCGACCTATCAGCGCCTCGGCCTGCTCGTGACGGCGTCGCCCTATGCCGTCCTGCGGGCGGCAGTCCGGGCGCTTCACCCCGACACGCGCGCTGTTCGCGGCTTCCGGACCGCGCGCAAGCGCTTCTATCGACAGATGCTCTGCGCGCATGCCGCGCGACAAGTGGAGGGCGACAGGTCCACAGGCTGATCGCCCCAACCACCCCTTCAACCCGACACAGCGCCCGGCCGTTCGGCCGGGCCTTCCCCATTCAGGAGGTTCCCATGGCGGATTACTTCACCCATTTCTCGTGCCTGCTCGATGTCGGCACCCCCGACAAGGCGGCCCGCGTGCTTGCGCTGTTCGAGGAACTCCGCGCCGCGGATCAGGACGCCGACGACCCGGAGGTCGCGGGTTTCACTCTCGCGCGTCAGGACGCGCCCGAGGGCAGCACCCTCTGGCTCCATGACGAGGACCACGGCGATGTCGAAGCCGTCATCCGCTTCGTCCTGCGTCTCGCGGAAGAGTTCGATCTCACCGGCCTCTGGGGCTTCCAGTATGCCCTCACCTGCTCCCGACCGCGCCTCGACGCCTTCGGCGGCGGCGCGCATGTCATCGATCTCGGCGCACGCAAATCCGTCGGCTGGACCAGCAGCCAGGAATGGCTGGCCGCCGCGCTGAATGGGGAGGACGTCGATGCCTGAGATCATCTGCACCAACGTCTACCAGTTCCCCGAACTCTCGGATGCCGCCAAGGAAAAGGCGCGCAGCTGGTATCGCGAGCTTGGCCCCCACGACGATTGGTGGGACGCGGTCTATGACGATTTCGAGCGGGTCTGCGAGATCCTCGGCATCCGCCTGAAAACCACCCCCGTCCGCCTGATGGGCGGAGGGACGCGGGCCAAGCCCTGCATCTGGTTCTCCGGCTTCTGTAGCCAGGGCGATGGGGCCTGCTTCGAGGGCTACTGGTCCCACGCCAATGGCGCGGCCGTGCGCATTCGGGACTACGCCCCAACGGATGCGACGCTGCATGGCATCGCAGACCGGCTGCAGGCCATCCAGCGGCGCAACTTCTACCAGCTTGCCGCCGAGATCAGCCATCGCGGTCGCTACGATCACGAATACACCATGTCCGTTGACGTCACGCGCGACAGCCCGACCTGGCAGCTGCCGACTGATGACGCGGAGGAGGTTGTGACCGAGGCGCTGCGCGATCTGGCCCGCTGGCTCTACAGCCAGCTTGAGGCCGAATACGACCACCTGACCTCGGACGAGGCCATCGAGGAAGGGATCATCGTCAACGAGTACACCTTCACCGAAGGAGGGCGCCGCTTCGGGTGAGACCGCACGGTTGAAAACTGTCAGAAATTGGTACAATTTTCTGACAAAGGAGCGATCATGGAGCGCATGGCCGAAAGCATTATGAATGTTGCGACGACGTTGCCGGAGGGAGTGCCCTTGGCAGCGAAGGGGCTCCTGCACCTCGGCTCGCGCGCGGCGGTCGATCAGACGCTGTCGCGTTTGGCCGCGCGCGGCGAGTTGATCCGTGCGGGACGCGGCATCTACATGAGGCCCGTCCAGACACGCTTTGGTCCGCGCAGTCCGTCGGCTGAACAGGCGATTGAAGCGCTCGCTGTGCAGCGGGGTGAGACGATCGTCCCGAGCGGTGCTGCTGCTGCGAACGCTCTGGGCCTGACCACGCAGGTGCCGGTCAAGTCGGTTTACCTCACTTCCGGTCGAAGCCGTGTGCTGAACCTTGGCCGGCAAGCGGTCGAACTGCGTCATGCACCGCGCTGGCAGTTGGCCCTTGGGAGCAAGACCTCGGGCCAGGCCGTCCGTGCGCTGGCATGGCTCGGGCCGGATGAGGCTCCCAAGGCCCTGCAAATCCTGCGATCCAAGCTCACGGAGACGGCAAAGATTGAACTGATGTCCGCCGCGCCGCAGTTCCCGACTTGGCTGGCACGATTGGTTGGAGAGATGCTCCATGGCTGAGGCATTCCTGCGCCTCAACGGCAAAGACCGGCTGGATGCTCTTGGCGTCGCAGCCGATCGGCTTGGCCGGCCGTCTGCGACCGGTCAGCCTGCTCGCGCGATCGCTTCGACCAGGACTGCCTTCGTTACTCCCTGTGCATGGCCCTGAAGAATCTGAAATCCCTCTGACACCAACAACTTGCCTGTGACGGCATCAACCAGCGCAGGATTCATTTTCTCGGCGACTGCGAGCGCTCCCCGGGAAGCATCAGGAAATCTGGAGCAGGCTTCAACGACGTAGTCGGTGCCAAGTGCATGGGCGACGGCGGCGATGTCGAACATGTCCCGGGGCTGGAGGTGTGAACCGCGGAAGACTACCTTCTTGGCCAGGATTTCGGCTGGCGTCTCGAGTTTGACGCGTCGTCCGCGGATATCGGTAATGACATACGGTTCTTGGGTGACTGGGTCGCAGCAGATGAAGTCGATCTCGCCGACGCCATTGAACACGATCTTCAAGGCGCGCGTGCCATCGGTTTCATAGTCGCTCGGTGCGAGTGCGAGATTGTATCCTTGCGTCTCAGGGTTCAAATACGGGAGATACTGGGCATCGTCGATAAAGAGATCGATGTCGTGGCTTTCGCGATGCTTGATTTGGAGCATGAGAGCCGTTCCGCCCCCAAAGCTCCAGTTCGTCATGCCGATACCCTGACCGTTGGCTTGGTCAACGATCGCCATAGCCACATCAAAAAGCTCGGGCCAGCGGCTTGGCTGCGGGACGTTCATTCAGATCGCGAGCGGGAGCTTGTATCCGGCGAGCTCGGAGAATTTTTTTGCGACCACGATGACTGCGTCCTTGCTAACACCCATCTCGTCGATAAACGACTGCTGCAGTTTGGGGGACACTTCGGACAGGAAGGCGAACACGCTGCAATCGAAGGCATCGACGCTCTTGCTGTCGGCGATTTTTTCGGCCAGCTGGGTAGCCGTCACCTGCACGCCGTAGGGCGCGCTGACTGTCGACATCACTTTCGCTGCGACCGAGGCCATTGCATCATCTCTGTGAGGTAACTTCTCGCGTAATGTAGTCGATGGGCATCAACAAAGCAATAAAGCCCCGCTTTACCTGGGCTTCCTAGGTCTCACGCGCCACGGTCGCCTACCGGTTGCACGAAATCTTCCGGCACCATGATCCGATAGCGCGGGTGGATCTTGCCGCCTTGAACCAAGGCTCGGTCGCCGCTGCCGAGATCAAATGCCTGCGGGTCGATCCTTTTGCGCCAAGGATGATTGTGACGGTCGGCAAAGACGAAGAACAGGCGCTTGACCTTGATCTTGCGGCAAGCCTCGAGGAGGTCGGAAAGCAGTTTCGGGCGCAGGGTTGTCAGGCTCTCGAAAGCCATGTCGAGCGTGTGGAAACTCTCATGGTCGGGCAACTCGTCCATGGCCTCCAGGATCGCGCGCTCCGGCGTCGACATCGTGAGACCCCAGTCCCACGGCTGGCCGGTCGTCATGCCTTCGATCAAGCCCAGTTTCGGGTCGGCAAACAAGGATCGGGGGCGGGTTCTTATCGGGGCATCCATCGGCAGTTTCGCCAGCCAATTGGGGATACTGACCCCATAGACCCAAACTGGAGCGCTTTCGCCGAGGCGCAGATAGTGGGCATGTCCCTGTTCGCCGAGCGCCGTGGTGCCGCCAATATGCAGGTCATGACCCATGATATGCTGCGTGGAGAGGATGCAGGTCTTCCAGTCGATGCTGTTCGACGTCGGGGGGGCTGCGGTGCTGGGGAGTGGGCGGCGGAATACGCCTCGGGTGATGCGGTCGAGCCAGCCGCGCTTCACATAGTCACGGAAGCTCTCATAGGCGATGCCTTGGGAGACGAGCCACGCGGCATCGACCAGATACCCGGCGGGCACGGCATCAAGCAGCTTCTTCAGATTTTGTGACCTTACGGCGTCCATGATGCCTAAAGTGACATATTTTTAAAGAGAACACCATGGATTTCTTTGACGGAAGCGACACTTTAGCGTTTCGGACGCTCCAAAGTCAGAATTTCCAAAGAACTGAGGGTAGCCCTAATTGATGGGAGATTTGAATGCGCGGGGATAAGGGACGGCTATAGATTTGCGGTGGTTGCCGAAGGTCGCAGCGGTGTACCTCCCGGAGAGCCGCCGCGACCAGACCGTGGTCCTTCGGACAGAAGCTTGACCGAGGCTGATGTCCCTAAGCGCCCCTGCCAACCTATAGGTTGGCAACTACGCTCGGTTTGCCAAGCCACGGTATCGTTCTCAATAGCGATTGCCTTGTCCTACAATAGCTTGCGGGCCCGCAGTGGAGCCCGACAAGACGTGTTCGACTACATCGAGTTCTTCTACAACCCGCAGCGCAAACACGTTAGGAACGGCATGCTGTCACCGATCGCCTTCGAACAGCAGCAGAAACTGAAACTGTAAGGAGTCTAGCAAACTAGGGGCTGTTCACTGACCCTAAGAACCTCGTCCCGTTGTCAAACCCGCTATGGACTGCGCAAGGGAGTCACGGTCCAGCCCGAAGTGGTGATAGAGGTCGCCGATTGTGCCAGTCTGGCCGAAATGCTCGACCCCGTGTGACACTGTCTTGTGCCCGCCGACCGACCCTAGCCAGGCCAAAGTGGCCGGGTGTCCGTCAATGGCCGTGATCAGCAGACAATCTCGTGGCAGGTCCGCCAACAATGTCTCAATGTGGCTGCGTGCCGCCCGGTTACCACGTGCGCGGGCGCGCTGTGCGGCCGTCCAGCCCGCGTTCAGCCGATCGGCCGAGGTAACGGCCAGCACCCCCACATCGCGGCGGTGTTCGCCGATGATGCCCGCTGCCGCAATAGCCTCAGGCGCTACAGCCCCCTGATAGGCGATCACTGACTGGCAATTTGGTCCGGGCTTTCGCAGCCAGTAAGCTCCGTCGATGGCTCCTTGCAAGAAGGCGTTGTCGTGGCGCTTGCCCGGCTGTTCGAGCGGGTTTGTCGTCAACCGCAGATAGACCGACCCGCCTGTTTTGTCGCGCAGCCAGGTGCGTTCGTCCGGGTCGCCATCGCCGTCGCGTTGAAGGTAGTCGAAGGCCCATTCCATGATCACCGCCAATTCATCGGCAAAGGCCGGTTCAAACGCCGCCAAACCATCCTGCGACATGCCGGTCAAGGGTGTCCCGATGGACTGATGCGCGCCGCCTTCGGGCGCCAGTGTAACGCCCGACGGGGTGCCGATGATGATGAAGCGGGCATCCTGATAGCAGGCATAATTCAGGGCATCGAGGCCCCGATGCACAAAGGGGTCATAGACTGTGCCGATGGGGAACAGCCGCTTGCCGAATAGGCTGTGTGACAGGCCCGCCGCCCCCAGCAGCAAGAACAGGTTCATCTCGGCGATGCCCAGTTCGATATGCTGTCCCTCGGGCGCAAACTCCCACTTCGCGGTCGAGGGGATGCGGTGCTCAATGAAGGCATCGGCCTGCGGCTGACGCGCAAACAACTTGCGCCGGTTGACCCAGGGGCCGAGGCTGGTGGTTCCCGTTACGTCAGGCGAGGTGGTAACGATCCGCGCGGCCAACGCAGAGGAGCTCTTGGAAAGATCGTCGAGGATCTTGCCGAAGGCAGCCTGGGTCGAGATCTCGCGGCCAGTATCGACGATGATCTTCGGCACGGCAATGCGGTCGTCGTGATAGCGGCGGCTGCCATTTGCAAAAAACGGCACACGCGAGAGGAAACTGCGCAGGGCGGTCGGGTCTTGGACGGTGGCCATCGGCTCCCACTCCTGGCCCTGCGGCACGCCCATGTGCCTTTGCCATGACGCAAACTGAGTGGGGTTCATCAGCCCGCCGTGGTTGTCCTTGTGGCCGGCAATCGGGGTGCCCCAGCCCTTGATCGTATAGGCGAGAAAGCAGGTCGGCCGGTCGTGGGTGACGGCGTCAAACGCCTCGGCCATGGTCTGCACGCAGTTGCCGCCAAGGTTTTCCATCAGCGCTGCCAATCCTGCGTCGTCGCGCCGGTCGATCAGCGCCGACACATCGCCCTGATCGCCCAGATCCTCCATCAGCCGCTTGCGCCAGACGGCCCCGCCCATAAAGGTCAGCGCGGCGTATTGCTGGTTCGGGCAGCGGTCGATCCAGTCGCGCAGGGCGCTGCCTCCCGGCTCGGCAAAAGCCGCGCGTTGCAGGGCGCCGTATTTGACCCGCACCACATCCCAGCCGAAGGCGTCGAAGATCTGCTCGATCCGCGCAAACAGCCCTTCACGCACGATCCCGTCCAGCGACTGGCGGTTGTAGTCGATGATCCACCAGCAGTTTCTCAGATCGTTCTTCCAGCCCTCTTGCAGCGTCTCATAGACGTTGCCTTCGTCCATCTCGGCATCACCGACCAACGCCACCATGCGGCCCAAAGGCAGATCGCCGCCCCAGTCCTTGGCGGCGATATAGTCCTGCACGATCGACGCAAACGACGTGATCGCGACGCCAAGGCCGACCGATCCGGTAGAGAAATCGACATCATCCACGTCCTTGGTCCGGCTGGGGTAGCTTTGCACCCCACCGAAACCGCGGAAATTCTCCATCTTTTCGCGGGTCTGGTTGCCCATCAGATACTGGATGGCGTGAAAGAGCGGCGAGGCATGGGGTTTGACCGCGACCCGGTCTTGTGGCCGCAGCGCGTGGAAATAGAGCGCTGTCAGGATCGACACCATCGAGGCCGACGACGCCTGATGCCCGCCGACCTTGATCCCGTCTACCTTGGGCCGGATGTGATTGGCGTGATGGATCATCCAGTGCGACAACCACAGCAAGCGCTGTTCAATGGTTTTCAGATGGGGAAAATCAGGCATCGGCAACTCCTTTAGGCAAGAATATCGCAGTCCTTGGGCGAGATACCTGCATTTTACCTGTCTTTTCGCACTCCGATTGCTCATATTCGGCGTCAAATTGACAAGGGGCGCTGATTTTCGGCGTATATCATGTGAAACTGGATCAGATCGACCACCGAATTCTGAAAGAACTGCAGGCAGATGCGCGCATCTCACATCAGGAACTGAGCGAGCGTGTCGGCCTGTCGCCCTCACCCTGTGCGCGGCGCATCCGTCGGCTAGAGGCCGACGGCTTCATCACCGGCTACAGCGCCGTGGTGGACGAGGTACGCATGGGCTTTGGCTTCAGTGTCTTCGTCTCTGTCAAGCTGGATCAGCAGGTGGACCGCAAACTTGTCGAGTTCGAGCGTGAGGTCAAACTCTGCCCCGAAGTTGTGGAGTGTTGGCTGATGACCGGCAGCTTCGACTATCTACTTCGAATTTCGGTTGCCGACCTGAACGACTTCGAGCACTTTTTGACCGGACGTCTAACGAAGATCGGCGGAGTCGCTTCGATTGAGTCTTCAATACCTATCCGATGGGTAAAGCGGCAATCCGCGCGGATCAGCTGAGCTTAGGACGAGACTCCAGACGCAATCAAGTCCACCAGATGACTGATCAGATCGCCCGCAAGAAGATAGCCTAGACCTGTTCACCTAGCAGCCCGGAGAGAGCCGCGTTGATCTGCGGCATGTAATCAGGCTCGATGGCGAAAAGACCAAGATGGCCTGCCTTGCCTTCGATCACGGTCAGGCGGGCACCGGGGATCAATGCTGCCTCTGCGATGCAGGTGGTCACAGGGAAAATCTGGTCTGACGATATCGGCATCAGCAGCACCTTCGACTTCACCTTCGCGTAGGCGGCCTTTGCATCGCCGCCCGCAATGCCACCCACATCGGCGCGTTGCCATTTGCTGACCTGTGCCAGCAGGTTGTTGGCATCCATCGGCGCGAAATAGCCGGTCATGAAATCGGTCAGAAAGGCATCCAGAGACGCATGGCCCAAGGGTTCCCACCCCTTGCGGTCTAGAAAATCAGGGCACCAAGCAAGGTTTGTCCAGTAAAGCGCGTGCTGGCGCAGTGGCACTGCCATGTCGGCAGCGGCATAGGCTCCGCCGTTGAAGCCTGGAGCAGAGGTCAGGATGTCCTGCACGATCTTGCCTATGACCACGGCATGGGGGCGCGTGGTGCCAACCCCCGCCAAGGCCGCAACACGCTGTGCAAAACCGGGGTAACGGCAGGCCCATTCCAGCGCCTGCCCCGCCCCCATCGACCCGCCGAACACCAGCGCCAGATGATCGAGGCCAAACGCCTCTGTCACCAGCCGGTGCTGTGCGTTGACGTCATCTCCCATTGACACTGCGGGAAAGGCCGCCCCCCCTTGCGCCGCAGAGTTAGAGGGCGATGTGGACAGGCCTGATCCCAACTGATTTGCCAGAATGATGAAATACTTCGATGGGTCCAGCGCATGGCCCGCGCCTATGTAAATCTGCTCCATGATCTTGGTGGTGCCCGTGTACCAGGTGGTGACCAGCACTGCGTTGTCCTTGGCCGCGTTCAGCGTGCCTTGGGTGGCGTAGGCAATTTGCGCGTCCTTCAGCACCTGCCCCGAGGTCAGGGTGAAATCGCCAAGGCTGTGCAGATGAAACGGACCGTGGTTTTCCTGTGAATAGTAATCACTCATTGTTGCCATCTCCTCAGGTTGCAAATTTCTCAGGCCACAAGGCGGCCTTGGTGGTATAGCCGCAAGCAGTCTTGCGGCACGTCAAAACGCACGATTGCCCCGACCGTTTCGGCCCCTGCTACGGCACGGATGCGCAACGACGCGTCGCCGACCGACAAGGCCAGCACCTGATCGGCACCTTCAAACCAAATGCGCGTCACGGTGCCTGCCAGGGGGCCACCCGCAACCGCATGCTCCGGGCGAAAGGCCAGTGTCAGATCTGTGGTAGGCAGGTCCGCGGGGGCTGTGCGGGACAGGCCGGCGCCGGGGACAAGCACCCGGTCACCCTCGCGCACGGCGGGCAAAAAGTTCATCGCTGGGCTGCCGATAAAGGTCCCAACATGGGTGGTGGCAGGGCGTTCAAACAGCTCTTGCGGAGTGCCCGCCTGTATCACCTCACCGTGGTTCATCACGACAACTGTATCGGCAAAGGTCAGCGCCTCGTTCTGGTCATGCGTGACCAGCACCATAGTCAGGCGAAACTCGCGGTTGATGTCCTTCAGGATCTTGCGCAGCTCGAACTTCATCTGCGGGTCGATCACCGTCAGCGGTTCGTCCAGCAGCACCGCTGAAACATCTTCGCGCACCAGCCCGCGGCCCAGCGAGATCAGTTGTTTCTGATCTGCCGTAAGCGCCACGGCGCGGCTGTTCAGATGCCGCGACAGGCCCAGCCGCTCGGCAATCGCCTCGACCCGCGCCTTGATGCGGGGGGTGGGCACGCGGCGGCACACCAACGGGAAGGCCAGATTTTCGCCCACCGTCATCGACCGGTAGATCACCGGCACCTGAAACACCTGCGCGATATTCCGCGCGCCGGTGTCTTTATCAGTCACATCCTGCCCGTCAAACAGGACCCGGCCCTCAGACGGCTTCAATAGGCCCGAGATGATATTGAGCATGGTGGATTTGCCACAACCAGATGGCCCGAGCAGCGCATAGGTGCCGCCATCGCGCCAGGTCATGTCCAGCGGTTTCAGCGCATTTGTTCCGTTGCCGTAGGAGTGGGCCAGTTTGGCCAGCCGAATTTCTGCCATGTCAGACCCCTGCCCTTTGCCCGTCTGCGCCAAAGACTAATCCTTTGTGCAGATCAAGATGCACGCCCACCACATCACCGGGGCTTCGCAGCACGACGCTTTTTTCCTGCATCACCAGGTCAAGGCCGTTCAACGACAGGTGGGTCAGCGTTTCAGACCCGGTGACTTCGGTAAGCGTGACCCGCGCCTGATTCGGCCCGCCCGCGCGGATATCGCTTGCGCGCAGGCCCAGCGTGTAGGCACCCGACGGCAGAGTAATTGCCTGCTGGCCAAGCGCGCCGAAATCGGCAACGCCGTTCTGGTGAAATGGGATCGGGTTGATCGGCGGGTCGTTCACGACCCTGGCGGCGGTCAGGCTGGCCGGGTTGGCAAAGACATCACGCGGGCTGCCCGATTGCACGATGCGACCGTCCGCCAGCAGCACGATCTGGTCGCCCATCTGCAAGGCCTCACGCGGATCGGTCGAGGCGTAAAGCACCACTGTGCCCGTCTCTACTGCCAAGAGGTCAACCAGATCTTTGCGAAACGCCTCGCGCAGATTGTAATCAAGGTTCACAAACGGCTCGTCCAACAGAAGGACCGGGGCCTTTTTCACCAGCGCGCGGGCGATCGCCACACGCTGTTGCTGGCCACCTGACAGCGCCGAGGGGCGGCGGTCCACCATCGCGGCAAGACCCACGCGCGCTAGGGCCGCCTCGGCGCGGGCGGCGGCGTCGGCCTTGGCCACACCCGCGCGCACCAGGGGGAAGGCCACATTGTCGCGCACGTTCAGATGTGGATAGTTGATGAATTGCTGCGTCACCATCGCCACCGGGCGCTTCCAGGGCGGCAGGCGCGTCCAACCCGTGCCGTCCAGCAAGATCTGGCCCCTGTCCGGCGCAATCAGCCCCGCAATCGCGCGCATCAGCGTGGTCTTGCCCGCCCCAGTGCGGCCCAGAATGGTGGTCAGCGTGCCGGGCTGAAAGCTGGCGTTAATGGCGGCTAGATGCGCCACGCCCCCCACCAGCAGCTCAAGATCTGTGATCTTCAGCATCAGCGCACCGCCCCGGCCAAGCCGCCCTTTGACAGGAACCGCTCTACCACAAACGCCAGCACAACCAGCGGCGCGATGGATACCAGCGCCGCCGCCGACAGCGACCACCACGGCGTCACCGATGAATTCAGCGACACGATGGCCACTGGCAAAAGCTGCGTCTCGGTAAAGGTCAGCGTGAAGGCAAAGAAAAAGTCATTCCAGCCAAAGATGATGCAGAACATCCCGGCCACCACCAACCCCGGCAGAGCATTGGGCAGGATCACCCGCCAGAAGGTGGTGATCGGATTGCAGCCATCCATCCACGCCATCTCATCCAGCCCACGCGGCACGCCGTTGAAGAAATCGACCATGACCCACACGGCAATCGGCATCAGCAGCGCCACATAAACGAGGATCAACCCCGGCAGACTATCCAGCAGGCCAAGCGAGCGCAGCATCAGGAAAAAGGGAATGGCCAGCACGATAGGTGGCATGATTCGCTGGCTGATGAAGAAGAAGGTAATGTCGCTGTTGCGCATCCACAGAAACCGGAAGGTGAACCGCGACAGCGCATAGGCGGCCAGTGTGCCAAGCGTGATGCTGATCACGCTGGCCGAAAGGGTAACGACGAGGGAATTGTAGAACGGCTTCACCACATTGATACCGCCCACCCCGCCGAAAAGCGACTGCCAGCCCTGCAAGGATGGTTCATACTGCACCCACGGGATCCATGTCGCCCCGCCGGTCACGCCATTGGCGGATTTGAAACTGGTGGTCAGCGCCCAGAGGAACGGGAACACGACAAAGGCCGACCACAGCGCGATCGCCAGATATTTCAGCGCCAGATACAGGGTTTTCATGCCGCGTCCTTTACCAATGCGCGCACCAGAAGCTTGGCAATCACCGTCAGCGCCACGATCATGATGATCAGGTAGGTCAGCGACAGCGCCGCCGAATAACCGATCTGGAAATCCCGCATCCCCCGAATGTAGATGTAATAGCTGGATGTTTCGGTACTGGTGCCCGGCCCGCCAGATGTCAGCACATAGACCGTTTCCATGATCTTTGACGCCTCGATCAGGCGGATCAGGATGGCCCCCACCGAAATCGCGCCCAGCATCGGAAAGGTTACTGAAAAGAACGTCCGCACAGGCCCCGCACCATCAATCTTTGCAGCGAGATATGGCTCGTTTGGCAAGGACAAAAGCCCCGCCAGCAGCAGCAGAAACATGAACGGCGTCCATTGCCAGACCTCGACAATCACCACCGCCGCAAAGGCCCAGCCTGCGCTGGAGAGCCAAGGTGCGGCGCCGATGCCGAGACTTTCCAGAATGGGGTTCAGCGGCCCGAGGCTTTCATGAAAGATCGTGCGCCACAGCACCGACATGACGACGGGCGTGGTCATCATCGGGATCAGGAACAACACCCGGAACAGCCGCCGCGCGGCTAGGTCGCGCCAGACCATCAGTGCCAGCGCAAAGCCAAGGACATACTGGATCAGCACCGTGGTGACCGAGAGCAGCGTCAATCGCCCGAGAGCCTGCCAATAGCGGGCGTCCTCCCACAGGCGGCCATAGTTCTCGCCGCCGATCCAGTTCAAGCCGGGGTTATACACATCCCAGGAGGAAAAGCTGACGCGGATGGTGAACAGAAGCGGGAAAAGGATGATCGCCACCAGCACCAGAAGGCCGGGCAGAAGGAACAGGTATTTCTGGCGGTACATCGGCGTGCGGTCCTTTTTGGTTTCGGATCGGCTTGGTTGCCGTCACTAAAGCCGCCCCACCCAACCCTCCGCCCCAAAGGCGGGAGGGAGAAGCGGGATCTGCAAAGCTGTCTTGCGACGCATCCGGCAAGACGTGCCACGTCAGTGCAGGGGCCTCCCCCATGGGGAGGCGATGGGGGTGGGGGGGGCTGCAACAGCCCCCCTTTGATCACTTGTCTTCCAGTGCCACCACGTTTGCATAGGCGGCTTTCACCTTGTCCTTGCCAATCCGGTCCACGATTGCGGTCCATTCGGCGGCCACACCATCCAGCGCCTCTTGCGCCGTGGCCTCGCCCGATTGCGCCCGTGCCACACCTGCAGCCAGCGACGACATGAACTCGCCCACCCCCGGCACGCGCAGGTCGAACACCTGATTGGGGGCGCTGTCCACCGCCTTCAGCGTGTCGGCATAGGTGGTGGCAACGGCAGCATCCCAGCCAAGGTCGTTCTGATAGAACGCCGGGTCGAAATGTTCGGCCCGGTACGGGTTCACGCCAAAGCGGCCGATTTGCAGGTCAGCCATGGTGTTCGCCTCGTTGGAAAAGAAGCACAGATAGTCGAATGCCATATCCTGATTGGGGCTTGCCGCGGCCACTGCAGACGACCAGCCCCAGGTGACATAGGATACCTGATTTGGCGTCTCGAACGTATCCCACGCGCCGGTGGTGCGGTTCCAGACCTCTTTCGCGCCCGGCAAGGGTGCTGCGGCCACCTTGTTGCGGATCGGGCTGTCAGCCTGCATGGCCTGAATGAAAGCATCGTCCCATGAATAGGACATCAATGTCTGCCCGCCACCGAACGAAAAGATCTCATCCCCCAGACCGAAAGACGTGCCACCGGGCGGCATCGACGCCTGTGCCGCCACGAACAGTTCCAGCCCGCGCACCCAGCCGGGGGTGTTGATCAGGGGCGTCATGGTTTCCAGATCAAAGAAGAAACCACCCTTCACGTCGGGGTGCTTGGCATAGGCCGCAACACGGCTGATGAAGGCGGAAAACATCAGGTCGTCGCGCTTGGTCACTTCGGCAGTGCCGAAGTTCGGCGCACCGTCGCCGTCAAAGTCGAAATCGTTGAAGACGGCGGCGACCTCGTTATATTCCTCCCATGTTGCAGGCACGGTCAGATCGCGGCCAGTGGCCTCTTTGAACTTCGCCTGCATATCCGGGTTTGCGAACACATCGCTGCGGTACTTCAGATAATGGCGGTCGCCGTCCATCGGGTATTGCAACAGCTTGCCATCCACAAGCGACACGCCACGGTAGGTGTCGGTCACAGATTTCATCCCCGATGTTTCCTGATATGCCGCAGGCACTTCGGCAAAAAACGGACTAAAATCCCCCAGCCACAACGAGGCATGGAACAGCACGTCATACGCCGCCTGCTGTGTCTGGAACGGAATCATGATCCGCTGGAACAGATCGCCGAACGGCACGTGCACCACGTTGACGGTGGCCCCGGTCAGTTCCTGAAACTGCTGAGCGTGCAGCGCTGTCGGCTCGCCGATCACCGGGATGGCATGGGTGATGATGTTCAGCGTGCGCCCGGTGTAGTCCTTGGCATCAATCGCTTCGAAGGAACAGGTGCCCGGCACATCGGCCTTGATGCCGTATTTGGTGTAATCCTCAGCCATTGCCGTGCTGGCAATCAGGCTCAGGGCCGTCGTTGCGGCAAACGCGCCGCGCAGCGTTGTCTTGGTCATGGTTTCCTCCCGAAAGATCATGTTTATTGCAAGGGAAGCGGACGGTCAGGGGACCAGAACCGCACGTCCCTTGATCTTGCCGTGGTGCAGGTCTTGCAGTGCCTGATTTGCTTCGCTGAGTTTGTAGTGCTTGGTCGCCAGTTCCACCAAACCGCGGTCAGCCAGCGCCATCAATTCGGTCAGTTCGGCCCAGGTGCCGACAAGATTGCCGATAATGTTTCGCTCGGTAGAGATCAGGTCAACGGTGGGAATATTGATGTTTTCGCCGTATCCCACGATGTAATAGCTGCCGTTGGCTCGGGTCATGTCGAGCCCCTTCTTCGTGGTGCCTTTTTCGCCCACGAAGTCGATCACTGCCTCGGCTCCCTTGCCGCCAGTCAGCGCCAGCACGGCGTCAACCTCGTCACCGTCAGCCTTGACCAGATGATCGGCCCCGCCTTCACCTGCCAGCTTCAGCGACACATCGGAAATATCAACGACGATGATCCGCGCTGCACACATGGCGCGCAGAACCTGCACACCGATGTGGCCCAGACCGCCCGCGCCGATGACAACCGCCGTCTGGTCGGGCAGCAACACTTGCGCGGCTTTCTTGGCTGCGCGGTAGGCCGTCAGTCCGGCGTCGGCATAAGGGGCCACGTCCTTGGGGGCCAGCGTCTTGGGCAAGGCTACAAGATTGCGCGACGATGTCAGCAGCGCCTCGGCATAGCCGCCGTTGCTGTCCAGCCCCGGAAACTTGCCGTCACCGTGCATGTCATGGCCACGGCGGCAGGCAAGACAAGTGCCACCCGTGACCTTCGGGTGCACGATGACCGGATCGCCAATCTTGAAGCCTTCAACCTCAGGGCCGATTTCTTCGACCCAGCCTGCGTTCTCATGCCCCATAATGAGCGGCAGCAGCTTATCGCCGGTGGGGTCGGTGATCGGCATCCACACGCCTTCAACGATATGAAGATCGGTGCGGCACACACCGGCCCCGCCGATGCGAACAATTACATCTGTCGATTTTGCAATCTTGGGATCCGGCACGTCTTGCAAGGTCACCCAGTTTGGCGCGGTCAAAGCCATGTCGTATTTGTGAAGAACCTGCGCCTTCATTGGGTGACCTTTCCTGTTTTCCGCCCGGTCGGGCATTGTGGTTGCATGACCGACAAAGCAGCCTTCCGTCGGCCCGGCAAATCAAAGGCTTCCCCCCTGCGGAAGCGTTCAAACTGTGGACGAAACAGCCCCAGAGCGTGGGTTTTCTGAACAGAGTCCAAGCGATTCAGAGCCATGTGGACAGCATGCGGCCCCATCATCCGGCCACTGTGCAAAATCTGGACAGTCGCCTGCGAATCGGTTGGCGCGTTGACAAAACGGCTCTGGCCACTTAGCCAAAAGGGGGGTCAGCCTGGGGAGGAGGACCGACAATGTCACATCAAAGCGCGGCGCTGTCGCGCGCTCGCATGATGCTTGAATCGCAAGGGCGGTTTCCGGGCGGCGCATTGCCGGGTGATATCTCTGATAGCTGGCTGCGCAGTCTTGGGTTCGGCCTTGATCCGCTGGCGCGCAGCGAGGGTCTGGTTCTTACCGACACAGCCTTTCGCGCCAGCCGCGCGGACCACGCCGACCTGATCCATTTCGCCCGGCCAGAGCTGGAATTGCTGTTCGACCAGATCGCCGGGTCAAATTTTATGATCGCGCTTGGATCGCCCGATGGGGTGGTGCTGGACACGCTGACCGACGGTCAGTTCGCCGATACTGATGCAGGGCGAGCCGTCATTGCGGGGTCGGTCTGGACAGAAGCGACACGGGGTACGAACGCCTTGGGTCTGTGCATCATCAACCGCGCTCCGACGCAGATTTACGGTGGCGAACATTTCCTGCGCGCGCATGGCGATGTTAGTTGCATTTCGGCCCCGATCTTTGACGGGCGAGGTGGTCTGGCGGGGGTGCTGGATGCGTCATCAGGGTCCACGATCCGGCAGCAACATACGGCGGCGCTGGTGCAGATGTCGGCGAGCAACATAGAAAACAGCCTAATTCGCGCCACACATGACCGGATGATCGTTTTGCAGTTCCACCCAAGACCGGAATATCTGGGTACGCTGTCGGTGGGCATGCTGGTGCTGGATGAAGAGTTTCGGATCCATGCCGTGAACCGGCGGGGCGAGATGTTTCTGACCGGGTTCAAAAACCTGCTATCCGAACGGTTTGACCGGCTGTTCGACCGGCAGTTCGAGGATATTGCGCAGCGCCTGCTGCAGGGCGAAACCCTGCGCCTGCGTGACAGAATGGGGTCGGGTGTGTCGATGCGCTGCGTTGCAAACCGCGCAAGCTTCGCGCTGGCGGGGCGGCAAAGCCCGGTGGTGTCGATGCCCGCCAAACCTGTTGCTGTCGCAGACCGCGAAGCCGACCCGTTCCGCGAGATCGTGCTGGATGACCCCGCCCTACGCCGCGCGCTGTCCGGCCTGCCGGATGCGGCGCGCAACGGCCAGCCAATCTGCCTGATCGGGCAAAGTGGTACGGGCAAAGAAACCTATGCCCGCATTGCCCATGCCATCGCGCGGAAGGGCAAGCCGTTCGTGGCGGTGGATGCAGCCACTTTGAATGCCACGCAGGCAGTCACAACACTGCTGGGACAGACGGAAAGCACGGGCCTTTTGGCCGAGGCGGTAGGGGGCAGCCTGTATCTTGGGGACATGACGGCCCTTGCCGGACCCTTGCAGTTGGTCATCGCTCGGCTGCTGGAACAGGGCGAATATCGCCATCCGATGACCGGCGCGCTTGTGCGGCCCGATGTCCTGTTCTTGCTCGGCGCGACCACTGCCCCGGCTGCGGCTGACCTTGTCCCACAACTGCGCTATGCAGCGATGGGGACGGTAATTACCCTGCCATTGTTGAACGACCGCAGTGATCTGCCCGCGCTCGCATTGCGCTTTGCGCGGGCAGCACGCGCTGATGCCACGCTTGGGCGAGGGGTCGCAGACCTTCTGGCGGCACATGATTGGCCGGGTAACCTGCGCGAATTGCGGGCGGCGATGGCCCAAGCCGCGGGGCGGCGCCAGAGCGGGCCTGTGCAGATGGCGGATTTCGCAGGCCTGCTGGTCAATAGGTCAACCCCTGCTATTCAACATGCCTGTGCCAGTTGTAAAGGCGTGCAGTGGAAGGCCGATCAGTGCCTTGCCGTGCGTGCGGCCGTGCGCCGCCACGACGGCAACGTAACCCGTGCGGCGCAGGAACTGGGCATGTCGCGCACCACGGTCTACAAGCACCTTGGTGCTTCGAACTGACCGGCTGCAACTGATTGCAGATCATACATGACGTTGATGCGCGCCACATATTTGCTGGTACCCGCGCCCAGCCGTGCGCCTGCATGCAACACTGACGCCCGGTTCTGCCCGTGGCGAAAGAACAGAGCCCGCCCGGTGTGGGGGGTGATGGTGGCCCCGGCTTCGCCCTTGTCGTAAAGCACCGTTTCGCCGCCGATGATGCCATCCTCGGAACCGTTCAGGTACAATAGCATCGTCAGCATCGAATGGGTGCCGCGCCATTGCGCCATGCCCGTTCCGTCTGTCGAAAGCCCGAATCCCGGCCAGTCGCCATCGGTATGCAGGTTAAATTCATCCCCGATATCGTAACGGTACATGTTGATCCGCTGGCTAAGACGCGGTGACAGTGCGCGCCCTTCAAGCGTCGCGGGAAGCAAGGATTTCATGCGGCGGTGCAGTTCCGCCATGGCCGCCTCGGGCGCAATCCAGTGCACGGTCTTGTTGCGGCGCATGCCCGGCGGGGTCTGAATGCCGGGGGCGGCATCGCGGTAGCCCAGACTTTCGGTCAGGTCGATGAACCGCGCGGCCTCGGCGCGGGTGATCACGTCTTCCATCAGAAAGGCCAGCTTTTCACCCAATGGCACGGCGTCAAGCCGTGTTTCGGGTGCGTCGGCTGGGTCCAGCAGGCCCGGCGCGTCACAGGCCCAGATCGGCGTGCCCTCTTCAAAACCGCCTTCGGGCAAGGTGCCGGTCAAGCGGGCGACAACGCGGGAATCAACGGCAAGCTGGGTCATGATGTCGGGAACTTTCGGGGCATGAGGCGGGAAGATCGGGCGGATGGAAGGGGATATCCCCATCCATCCGTTTTGTTTGGGATCAGACCCAATCAGCCGGCAGATAGACAAAGCCGCTGTCCTTGGCCTTGAATTTGCCAAAGCCGGGGAAGTTGACATGGGTGAACGCCGTCAGGATGCCATCGGCGGCTGCCATTTCCAACAGTTTGCGGCGCGACTGCGCCGCAAGGGTGGCATCGGTATCAAACCCGAAACCGGCCTCAGGCACCGCCGTGTGGATGGCGATGTTGTGCAGCGTGTCGCCCATGATCATCATCTGCTGGTCACCGCTGGCAATGTGCAGCACCGAATGACCCATCGTATGGCCAGGCGCGTGCTTCAGCGTCAGGCCGGGGAACACCTCACTTTCGGCCACTTGCCGCGTGCGGTCGGCATAGGCGCCAAGCGTGCGACGGGCGGATTCGAACAGGCCCTTGGCACTGTCGGGGGCTTGAGCCAGGATCGCGTCATCGCCCCAGAACTTCATCTCGGCTTCATGGATGACGATCTCGGCATTCGGGAAGACCGCTTTGCCTTCCGCGTCCACCAGCCCCTCGGCGTGATCGGGGTGAGCGTGGGTCAGGATCACGCCGTCGATCTGGTCGGGCGTGATGCCAACGGCGGTCAGGTTGGCCAGCGTATTGCCAAGGCCGGGGCCGAAAAGCTGTGCGCCTCCAAGACCTGCATCGACCAGATAGGTCCCGCTTTCCGTGTTCACGACGAAGGTGTTGATCGGCGTTTCCAGCGTGGAATCTTGTCCGACCGACTCCAGGATAGCGGCCATATTGGCGGGATCGACGCCCGAGAAGTAATCAGGGCTCAGCGCCAGAACGCCGTCTAAAAGCGCTGTCACCTCAGTAGTGCCGACTTTGACACGGTGAAAGCTGGGCAGGGTCACACCAAGCGGCGCGCGGGCAAAAGCGGGGAGTGCGGCACTTGTGCCAAAGGCGGCGCCCGTCAGGGCGAAGGAGCGACGTGACAACATCAGATACCCTTTCATATATCAAATAACGGCGGATTTCCGTGGGTCGTAATCGGATGTCTCCGCCGGTCCTTTAGCGCAGTTTGGCACAACGAGTATGACCTGATCAGCGAACGCAATGAACAGGCACTGTGCGCTTTTCTGTGATTGAATAATGACCAGCGAATATTCAGCAACAATATCAATGTGAAGCAGCAATGCAACGCGCTGCATTCTGACCGTTGTCATCCCGAAGTGTGAATAGTGGTGGATCGCCTCGATGCCCTTTTTGCGGCCATATTCATTGTTTTTGTGGACGCCAAAGGGCGTTTGCAACGACACCGTATTCTAGACCTTGATGAGACACTGCCCTGCCTTTACCCGGACGGCCACGCGCAGGCCACGACTGATAGTGCGGGTTCACAGCGCGCCAATCAGGCCATGGTCGCTGCCATTGGCGATACGGCTCGCATTATGGTCGGTGTCAAAGGGGATGAGCACGCCCACTGGGCCGAATGCCTCTTCGAGGGCCACGCGCATATCGTTGATCACATCAGCATAGACTGCCGGGGCGATGTCGAAGCCGCCGTCCTGCCCTGTGATCGTGGCAGCTGCGCCACCAGTAATCAACTTGGCCCCGTCCAATTTCGCCACGTCGAAGAACGCCCGCACCCGGCCAAACTGCTGTGGTGTGATGGTCGGCCCCAAGTGTTTCGCCGGGCACAAGTGCCTCGGCCACGCGCTTTACCGCCGTCACGAACGTCGGATACTCTGCGCGCCGCATAGAATGCCGCGTGCCCGCCTAACAGACCTGCCCTGCATTCAGAGTGAAATTCTTCACCGCCCCGGTCGCGGCAATGTCAGGGTCGGCATCGGCAAAGATGAAGTTGGCCGATTTTTCCACAGGTCCAGCGTCAGGGGGATGATCTGATCAGCCGCGATTTACCTGCCGACGCGGTCCAAGCCGACAGGCCCGGTAAGGGCCATGTTGGTGTAGACTTCCAATCGCATGTGCCGAAAATCAGCCTTTGATGAACCCGACCAACACCCCATTTGACGCTGAATCTGCATAGGTGCACCACGCACACAACCCTTTCTCTCGATGAAGATGTCCTGCTTTTAGCCAAGGCAATCGCGGGTCAACAGGGGTGCTACTTTTGGAAAGGTGGTTTCCGGGTTTGCGCGGCGTTCCTTGCAACGACCTGTCTCCCGGGCCAAACGCAAGGGCATCCCACTGCTGGCATCACATCTCGACTTCGAGTACATCTAACAGAGCACAGTTGCCGCTCGTCTGAGATGCTCGATCACCTGTTCCCGTCGATCCACTTCGACATCAGCCCTTTGTCGCGGAAGCACTCGTCCGGGACGGCGCGGCGTTTGATCCGCGCGAGTTTCTCCGCGAAGGCTACCTGCTTCGACGTGGGCAGCCGATCCATTTCGGATACCGGCTTCAGCTGGGCCTGTGCCTCGATCCAGGCGCTCAGGGACCGGCGGTCCTGCTGAACCTCCCACGGCAGAAGGGTCTGGTTGCGCAAGGCGAGGGACCGCGCATAGGCGATCTGCTTGGGCGTTGCGGGCAAGTCGTATGTGGTGCTGTCCATCGGGAAACTCCCTTACTGGCTTGATCCCCAATATAGAACATAACAGGAACAAAATCAAGCCAAGCGTCCGGGACGCGTCGGCTCGAGAGGAAGAGGGGGGCCGGGGAAGATCAGGCCTGAGGGTGCCCGAGAGAGGGTGTCCGGGGCTGGTCCTGTCCCTCATTCCGGAGTTCCCCGATGACCTATCTCGCTGCTGTCGCGCCTCCAGTTCCTGTTCCATCTCGCGATCCCGCGCCCGCGATCCTCGCCGTGGCCGAGGTGCTGCAGCCCGATCTCGCCCAAGGCTTCCAGATCGACGCGCTGCGTCTGCGCCTCGAGATGGAACGCGCCTTTGGCGGCTCCGATGCCGATGGTGCCTGGGACTGGAAGCTTGCCTATGAGGCGGGCGAGGTGGCGCTGGTCATCTTCCTGCGGAAGTTCGGCCGTGCGCTGCTCGCCCGTGCGGGATCGCCTTCGGCACTGCTGCCGATCCTCGCCAAGGTCGCGGACCTCTTGCCCACGCATACCCGGCGTTCGGAGGAGATGGAGCGCTTCCAGCAATTCTCGACGCCGTTGCCCATGGGGCTCGCGGCGCTCACTGCTGCGCAGATCACGCCGCGTGACCTGGTCCTCGAGCCTTCGGCCGGGACCGGCCTTCTGGCGATCCTCGCGGAAATCGCCGGCGGCAGCCTCGCGCTGAACGAGTTGGCAGACACCCGCGCCGATCTTCTGCGTCTTCTCTTTCCAGGGCGCGCCGCCACCACCTTTGATGCCGCACAGATCGACGATCATCTGGACGCAGGCCTTCGCCCGAGCGTCATCCTGATGAACCCGCCATTTTCGGCGGTTGCACATGTCGATGGTCGGACGACCGAGGCGACGGCCCGGCATCTGCGCTCGGCGCTTGCGCGCCTTGTGCCCGGTGGTCGGCTCGTGGCCATCACCGGGGCCAACTTCGCGCCCGATGCGCCCGCCTGGGCGGAAACCTTCGCCCGCCTGACCGAGTCTGCCCATCTGGTCTTCACCGGCGCTGTGTCGGGCGCTGCTTTCGCCAAGCACGGGACCAGCTTCGAGACCCGGATCTCGGTCTTCGACAAATGCCGCGGCGGCGAGCCGGGCGGCATCACAGCCGATCTGGCACGCCCGATTTCGCCGGATGTGGCCCACCTCCTTGCCCGGATCACCGCCGAGGTCCCGCAACGCCTCGAGTTGGATGCGGGTGTGGGCGCATGCTCCCAGCCCATTTCCTCTTTCCGGGGAATTCCGGGCCGTTCCTCCGGCCTCACCGCTCGACCCTCGCGGTCAACGGCGTCGGCCAGGATGGATGCGCATGTCACCACGCCCGATGCCGAGGACCTTGCATACACCCTGCGCGAGACGGCGGACGACATCGGCGCTTCGCGCCTTTCCGAAGCGATCTACGAGACCTTCCGCCTGCAGGCCATCGACATCCCCGGCGCGGCACCGCACCCGACCAAACTGGTGCAGTCTACGGCCATGGCGTCCGTCTCGCCGCCGAAACCCAGCTACCGCCCCAAGCTGCCGCCAGCCGTCCTGCACGACGGCCTGCTCTCTGATGCGCAGCTTGAAACCGTGATCTACGCAGGCGAGGCGCATGGCGCGTATCTCGCCGGATCGTGGACCGTCGATGAAACTGGCGACATGGTCTCGGCCGCGCCTGACGATGCCGCGGACGCCGTCCGCTTCCGCCGCGGCTTCTTCCTTGGCGATGGCACGGGCGCGGGCAAGGGCCGCCAATCGGCCGGGATTGTGCTCGACAACTGGGCCCAAGGTCGCCGCAAGGCGCTCTGGATCTCGAAGAGCGACAAGCTTCTCGAGGACGCGCAGCGCGACTGGTCGGCGCTTGGCCAAGAGCGGCTGTTGGTGACGCCCCTCTCGCGCTTTGCGCAATGCCGCGACATCCCGCTCACTCAGGGCATCCTCTTCACCACCTACGCCACCCTGCGCTCCGAAGAGCGGGGCGCCAAGAAATCCCGCGTCGACCAGATCGTCGACTGGCTTGGGGCGGATTTCGACGGGGTGATCCTGTTCGATGAAAGCCATGCCATGGCGAATGCCGCCGGATCGAAGGGCGAGCGCGGTGACACCGAGGCCTCGCAGCAGGGCAGGGCGGGCCTGCGGCTGCAACACAAGCTGCCCAATGCCCGCGTGGTCTATGTCTCGGCCACCGGCGCCACGGCCGTGCACAACCTTGCCTATGCGCAAAGGCTCGGCCTTTGGGGTGGGGAAGATTTCCCCTTCGCGACGCGGGCGGAATTCGTCGAGGCTATCGAGGCAGGCGGCGTCGCGGCGATGGAGGTCCTCGCCCGCGACCTGCGGTCGCTCGGCCTCTATACCGCCCGGTCGCTTTCCTATGATGGCGTCGAATACGAGATTCTCGAACACGCGCTGACCCCCGAGCAGCGCGGCATCTACGATGCCTACGCCGGGGCCTTCGCCATCATCCACAACAACCTCGCAGCTGCGATGGAGGCGGCCAACATCACGTGCGATCGTGGAACGCTGAACCGCCAGGCCAAATCCGCCGCGCGGTCTGCCTTCGAGTCCGCCAAGCAGCGCTTCTTCGGCCATATGCTGACCTCAATGAAAACCCCCACCCTGATCGCCGCCATCGAGGCCGACCTGGCCGCAGGCCATGCGGCCGTCATCCAGATCGTCTCGACCGGCGAGGCGCTGATGGAGCGGCGGCTGTCGGAGATCCCGACCGAGGAGTGGAACGACATCCGCGTCGACATCACCCCGCGGGAATATGTCCTGGACTACCTCGCCCATTCCTTCCCGGTGCAGCTTTATGAGCCCTTCACCGACAGCGAAGGCAATCTGTCCTCCCGGCCCGTCGTGCGAGATGGCCAGCCGGTCGAATGTCGCGAGGCAGCTCGTAGACGTGACGCCCTGATCGAAAAACTGGCGTCATTACCGCCCGTGCCGGGGGCGCTCGACCAGATCGTCCAGCGCTTCGGCACCGATCTCGTGGCCGAGGTCACGGGCCGGTCGCGCCGCATCGTGCGCAAGGGCGAGGGTCCTGCGGCGCGGCTCGTCGTGGAAAGCCGGGCGGGGTCTGCCAACCTCGCGGAAACCGCTGCCTTCATGGATGACCAGAAGCGCATCTTGATCTTCTCCGATGCTGGGGGCACGGGCCGCAGCTATCACGCCGATCTAGGCGCCAAGAACCAGCGCCTGCGGGTCCACTACCTTCTGGAGCCCGGTTGGAAAGCCGATGCGGCCATCCAGGGTCTGGGCCGCACCAACCGCACCAATCAGGCGCAGCCGCCGCTGTTCCGGCCGGTGGCCACCGATGTGAAAGCGGAGAAGCGGTTTCTTTCGACCATCGCGCGCCGCCTCGACACGCTGGGTGCCATTACACGCGGTCAGCGCCAGACCGGCGGGCAAGGGCTGTTCCGACCCGAGGACAATCTCGAAAGCCCCTATGCCCGCGATGCCCTGCGCCAGCTCTACCGCCACATCTACCGCGGCGATGTGGCGGGATGCTCGCTTGGGGCCTTCGAGGATGCGACGGGGCTCAGCCTGACCGATGAAAACGGTCTGAAGGATGAGCTGCCCCCGATCACCACCTTCCTCAATCGCCTGTTGGCGCTGACGATCGACATGCAGGCCGTGCTGTTCTCGGCCTTCGAGGAATTGCTCGATCAGCGGATCGAAGGCGCCATCGCGGCCGGGGTCTATGACCTTGGACTCGAGACGCTGCGCGCAGAAAGCTTCCGTGTCACGGATGCGCGGGTGATCTACACCCATCCCGGGTCCGGCGCGGAAACCCAACTGCTGACCATCGCGGAAAAGCGCCGCAACACGCCGACCTCCCTCGCGGACGCGCTGGACTGGCTCGATGACCCGAAGGCGCGGCTTCTGGTCAACAGCCGCTCGGGCCGGGCGGCGGTGCAGGTGCCGGCCACCAGCCTGATGCTGGACGACGGCACCATCGAGCCCCGCCTGCGGCTGATCCGGCCGATGGAGACCAGCACCGTCCCAGCCCGGATGATGGAGGAAACCCACTGGCTCGAGGCCGACCGCGCAGCCTTCGCCGCTGCCTGGACTGCGGAACTGGCCGAGGTGCCGGAGTACAGCGAGTCCACGCTGCACATCGTGGCGGGCCTCTTGCTGCCGATCTGGAAGCAGCTTCCCCAAGACGAGACCCGCGTCTACCGGCTGCAGACGGACGATGGTCAGCGCATCATCGGTCGCCGCGTCTCGCCCGCTTGGGTCGCGACAACGCTTGCGGATGACGCGCCGAAGCTTTCGGCCGCGCAGATCCATGCTCTCGTTCTTGAGGGCAAGACCGTCGTGCGGCTGGCCGAGGGGATGGAGTTGCACCGGTCCCGCGTCATGGGCGTTAACCGGATCGAGCTCTCCGGCTTCTCGGAAGCTGCCAAGGATAGGCTCAAAGCCTATGGCTTCTTCTCGGAGATCATCAGTTGGAAGCTGCGCCTGTTCTGCCCAACTGACGCCAGCGGGATCGCGGTACTGGAGCGTCTGCTTGCGCGTTGTCCTGTGACGGGACTACAGGCACGCGGAGGGTGTTGAGCCATGTATTCCGAGACCGAAGATGTGATCCGCGCTCTGGCGGAAAACGCAGAGAGCGTGTGTCGCCATTACCTTCCCGCCGGACGGCGGGAGGGGTCCTACTGGATCGTGGGCGATCTGCAGAACAATCCCGGCCGGTCACTCTTCGTGCGGTTGACCGGGCCTGCCTCGGGGCCCGGTGCGGCAGGCAAGTTTACCGACGGCGCCACGGGCGAGCATGGCGATCTTCTCGACATCATCCGCGAGAGGACCGGGATCTCCCGCTTTCCCGACCTTCTGACCGAGGCCCGGGCGCATCTTGGTCGCCCGCAGCCGGTCTTCCCGGCTCCGCCGTCCCCAAAGAAGGCCAAAGCCCCCGGCGGCACACCCGTGGCGGCGGCGCGTCTGTTCGCAGCCTCGGTGCCGGTCGCAGGTACGCTTGCTGACACCTACCTCCGCTCCCGGGGCCTGACCCAAGGCGGCAGGATGAGCGCCCTTCGCTTTCACCCGAAGTGCTGGCATCGGGATGAGGGCCAGACTCGGAGTCTCCCCAGACCGGCGCTGATCGCCGCAGTCACCGATGGGGCAGGGGCGTTGCAGGGTGTGCATCGTACCTGGCTTGCGCCTGACGGTCAGGGAAAGGCGCGGGTCGAGACGCAGCGGCGTGCCATGGGTCACCTCCTCGGCAATGCCGTCAGGCTGACCCCGCATGACGACATCCTCGTGGTCGGCGAAGGCATCGAGACCATGCTGTCCCTTGTCGAGGCTGTGCCCGGCCTTCCCGTCTGGGCGGCGCTCTCGTCGGGTCACCTCGGGGCTGTCCTGCTGCCGGAGGGGCTTCAGCGCCTCTACATCGCCATCGACCGCGATCCCGCTGGCCAACGCGCGGCAGAGAGGTTGCGCGCCAGAGCAACCGAGGCCGGGATTGCCGTTCGGGTGCTGGAACCGCGGCTCGGGGATTTCAACGATGATCTTCGGGCGAACGGCAAGGAGGCGCTGCGCCAACATCTGGCAGGTCAGTTCGGGCCCGCGGATTGGCATCGCCTGTCAGGCTGATCCGCATCGCGCAAGGTGCGGTCCGGGATAGCGGGGCAGGGGTCACGGATCCCTGGCATGGCTCTGGATCGTCGCTTTGCCTCCTCCCGGGCAGTCTCATCCACCCGTCACCCACACGGCCTTCAAGAGATGGGCAGGCGGCCGTCAAAGGGGCCGCCCCTTCAAGGACGGGGGGCGACTGATTTCCGCCGGCGGCAGAGCCGCCTTTGCATCGCGAAAGACAAATCAGCCGCCCCCCGTCCTCCTTCACATGCGTTCCGGCCCCGAAAGGGGGTGAAGGGGCGTCCCCTCCCACGGCTTTCGCAGCCCATGAAGGCCGCGCGGGATGACGCGCGGACAAGACAGGCCCGGAGGCAAGAAACCAATGACGATCCACACCCACGACGACGCCTATGAACCCGCCCACACCGCATCACAGACCGCCCATGCGCTCGACGAGCTGCAGCTTTATGGCTACCGCCCCTTTGACGAGCCCGATCCGCGCCCGATGCCCGATGGGCAGCGCCTCGCGGTCGCCGTCGCCGACATCTTCGATGCCCTCGTCGCGACCCTAGAAGACACCCGCATGGAACCCGACCTCGAAGAGGTGCTCTGGGGCCAGGTCAACCTCTTCCACCGCGCCACGGCCCGGATCGAGCGGTCGCTCGATGAGAACGAGCAGGCACAGCGCCGACTCCAGCGCGAGCAGGACGGCTCCGAGGTGAAATCCACCGAGCTTGAGCGCCTGACGGCCGAAGGTCTGACACTGATCGAACGGCGCAACTGCATGGACATGATGCGTGATCACGCCGCCACCGAGTTTGTCCATCACACGGGATCGACTTGGCGCCCCCGCACCGGCTCGATGGTGAACCGCCAGCACATGACCGCAGCGCTTATCGACAGCCGCGATTTCCTGGCCGCGAAGCGCCGCGCGGAAACCGAGGTGATGCTGCCCGCTGGCCCCAAGGTCGCCCTCACCGGTGGGACCGACTTCAACGATCACCGCCTGATCTGGGGCAAGCTCGATCAGGTCCGGACCAAGTATCCCGACATGGTCCTTCTCCATGGTGGCAGCCCGAAGGGCGCAGAACTCATCGCCGCCAAATGGGCCGAGGCGAGGGGCGTGACGCAGGTGGCCTTCAAGCCCGACTGGACCAAGCACGCCAAGGCCGCTCCCTTCAAGCGCAACGACGCCATGCTGGACGTGCTGCCGGTGGGTGTCCTCGTCTTCCCGGGCAATGGCATCCAGGAAAACCTCGCCGACAAGGCCAAGAAGCTGGGTATCCCGGTCATGAAGTTCAAGAAGGGGGCGTGAGCCCCCGTTCCCCTCGCGGGGAAATCGAGGTGGAAGCGCAAGCTTCCACCTGATATTGTCAAGAGAACCTCAGTCGATCACTATATGTACCACAGCCCGATCCAGCTCGATGTCTTCCCAACCGACGTGCAGATGCGCCGGATCGATCCGGCGCGCAACTTGCGTCGCTACTATCGGCTGAGTGTGCAACGCGACCTCTTCGGTCGCGCCAGCCTCGTGCGCGAGTGGGGCCGGATCGGCTTTCGGGGGCAGATGATGGTCGAGACGCACCCTGATGAGGGCAAGGCCATCACGGCTTTGATGAAGCTCGCAGGGGCGAAGAAGCGGCGCGGGTACGTCGACTGACCTCTGTGGAGCTTCGCGTTGCTGTCAGTTCGATTTGGGATGCCTTCCTTGGTTACGGCTGCTACCAAGGGGGAAAAGCCGGAGGCGCAGCGTTGACCATTGAGATTACAGGACAGGGGAGTCTCTTTTCGTCAGATTTCTTGACGGAAACCATTCAACAGACACAAGAGTGGCAAAAGTTCTCGTCCAGCGCGTCTTCGAGCTTAGAAGTGAAACTCCGCTCCGCGTTTGACAAGTTTCCGATCAACCAAAACACAAATGAAAGTCAGACTGAGGATGATCTTATCTGGCCGGTCCTTTCTCTTCTCGGTTGGACTGATGCTCTTCGCCAGCAGAATCTGTCTGCTAACAGGCCGCTGAAATAGTCCTGCCTCGACAGTGGTTTGAGAACATGATTCACCCTCGGGACGATAAGGGCGGGGGTTATGATGCGCGGGACGGACGAGATGAGCGGGTCGCTGTTCAGCTATGTCGATCTGAAGGCGCGCATTCCGGCACGGCATCCGCTGCGCAAGATCCGTCAGGTGGTGAACGAGGCGCTGGCCAGCCTGGATAGCGAGTTCGAGGCGCTTTACACCGATTTCGGTCGCCCCTCGATCCCACCGGAACGGCTGATCCGGGCGAGCCTGATCCAGATCCTGTTCTCGGTCCGCTCCGAGCGGCAGTTGATGGAACAGATGCAATACAACCTGCTGTTCCGCTGGTTCGTAGGGCTCGGCATCGACGACGCCGTCTGGGTGCCGACCGTGTTCACCAAGAACCGCGACCGGCTGCTCACGACCGACATGTCGCGCAAGGTGATGGCTGCGATCCTCGCCCACCGCGAAGTCGCGCCGCTCCTGTCGGACGAGCACTTCTCGGTCGACGGCACGATGGTCAAGGCCTGGGCCTCGATGAAAAGCTTCCAGCCGAAGGCGGGAGACACGCCGCCGGATGACGACCCGGGCCGCCCGCCCGGACGCGACGCAACCGATGAAGCTCAGACCGAACCAACCGAAGTCGAAACCACCCCGATGCCCCGCCCAACACGCCAGAGCCGCAATGCAGAAGTCGACTTCCGGGGCGAGAAGCGGTCCAATGCCACCCATGCCTCGACCACCGACCCCGATGCCCGGCTCTACAAGAAGTCCCCCGGCACCGGCGCCATGCTGTGCTTCATGGGTCATGCCCTGATGGAAAACCGCTCCGGTCTGATTGTGCAGGGCGACCTGACGCAGGCCGAGGGTCATGCGGAACGGCGCGCCGCCCTCGACATGATCCATCGCCATTCTCCTGGGTCAACCCGACAGTTGACGCTGGGTGCAGACAAAGGGTTCGACGCGGCCGAGTTTGTCGCCGACCTACGAAAAGCCTGCGTAACCCCGCATGTCGCTCAGAAATCGAGATATTCAGCGATCGACGGTCGCACGACCCGGCACAAGGGTTACGCCCTGTCGATCAAACACCGCAAACGGATCGAAGAGGCCTTCGGCTGGGCCAAGACTGTCGGCGGCATGGCTCAGACCGTCTATCGCGGCCTCGAACTTGTGCGCGCCCGCTTCATCCTCACGATGGCCGCGAACAACCTCGCCCGACTGCCTCGCTTGCTGGCTGCGTGACGATGGAAAACCGCGTCGAACAGGCATGCTTTCCGTGCAGAGACGAACGAAGCCAAACCCGGAGAGCTCCGCCAAAAGGAAACCGTTCCGCGGCGGCGACTTCTTCAGCGACCTGCTAAGGGTCGTGATGACGTTCCTGATGGACTCTTGTTTCAAGACGGTTCGGCCAAAGAGAAAGCCAATAATCACGGACAGGAGTGGAAGCGCTATTCATTTGGCTCGGCCATCGTAGAATCCAAGAGGTGGTTGCGTCCGCTTGATCGGCGATCAGGTAAGCGCGGCGAGGAAACTGCTCCTTCAACGCAAATGCTTCGTTATCTGCGCCGCATCGACGACGTCACCTCCGGGTCTCTTCGTTGGGGAATCCTTACAAACGGCGCAAAGTGGCGTCTCTACTTTTCCGGCGCTCGCTCAGTGTCGGAGCAGTTTCTTGAGCTGGACCTCGCACAAATTCTGAATCTTCCAGGCCATAACGACGGATTATTCAGGCTATCAGACGATGACCGCGTGCACTGGTTGCGTGTCTTCATTCTTATGTTTGGTAGAGAGGCTTTTGCCGCAGTTGGCGCCGAGTCGAAAACCTTCCACGAGCGGGCCATCGCAGAGGGTAAATTTTACGAAAAGCGAGTGTCTGAAGACCTTTCGAAAAAGGTCTTTGAGGAAGTGTTTCCCGATCTTGCGCAAGCGATTGCGAAAGCAGCTCCCGATGCCGCTCTACAAGATGTCAGGCAAGGAGCTTTAATCCTTCTCTACCGGCTTCTATTCATTCTCTATGCGGAGGATCGCGACCTTCTGCCTGTGAAGGACCATAGATACGACGATTATGGTCTCAGAAATCGAGTGCGGCTCGATGTCCGTGATAGGAAGGATCGTGGGGATGTCTTTTCGGACACAGCCGCACGCTACTGGTCGGCTATGTCGGACCTGTTTCTGGCTATCGACAAGGGTGACGCTTCAATTGGGTTACCACCATATAATGGTGGTCTTTTCGATCAAGATCGGACGCCAATACTGACGCGGGTGCGGCTTCCGGATGATGTGATGGCCCGTGTGATTGATGCGCTCTCCTTCGAGCGGACCGAAGACGGCCGAAAGTACATCAATTATCGTAACCTCTCTGTTCAGCAGCTTGGTTCCATCTACGAACGCCTTCTGGAATTCGATATTGCGCGGGATGGAGGCAAGCTGATTGTCCGTCCAAACATCTTTGCGCGAAAAGGATCCGGCAGCTATTACACGCCTGATGACCTCGTGCAGCTTATTCTCACTGAAACACTTGAGCCTCTAATTTCATCCCGCAAAGAGGCCTTTCGTGCCCGCATAGCAGAGCTTGCGACTTCTGACTTGCCGCCACATCGAAAGATCGGCTCTCTCAAGGTTATTGATCCGGCGACTTCGCTTCTAGACCTGAAGGTGGTCGATCCGGCGATGGGATCCGGGCATTTTCTCGTAAGCCTCGTTGACTTCATGGCGGACCAGGTCATTGCCGCGATGGCCGAAGCTGAGGCAGAGGTGCCCGAGGACTGGGGCGACTACGCCTCGCCTTTGGGCGAGCGGATCGACACGATCCGCAACACGATCTTGGCCAACGCCGAGGCGCGTAAGTGGACGATCGACGAGCAGCAGCTCGATGATCGACACGTTATTCGCCGCATGGTTCTCAAACGCTGCATCTACGGCGTCGATAAGAACTTCATGGCAGTCGAACTCGCCAAGGTGGCGTTGTGGTTGCACACATTTACTGTCGGCGCCCCATTGTCGTTCCTCGATCACCATTTGCGCTGCGGAGACAGTCTCTTCGGTTCGTGGGTTCGGGCAGGGATCGACAAGGCAGGAAAATGGGGTAGCCCGCTCTTGCTGCATGATCCAATTCAGCGTGCATTGCGTGCTGCATCCAAGATGCAGATCGTCGAAGGACTGACTGATGCCGAGATCGCGGAGGCGCATCGCTCTGCAGACGTCTTCGCCGAGGTGAAAGACATGACAGCGCCGCTGGACGCGTTGTTGTCCTTCATCCACGCGCTCGACTGGCTGAACCTCAAAGGCAAACCCGTGAGTATGGCGTTGTCGGCCTTCTTCGACGGCGAGTTCGGGGACCCGATTGAAATTGTTATGGGCAAGCGAAGCCTGAAGCGGCCCAAGGAACTTGGAGCCGGCACGAAAAAGCAGATGAGCGCTGCCGAGAAGTTCGATCTGTTTGCTGGCATCTTTTCGCAAGCACAGGAGCTTATAGCTGAAGAGAACTTCCTGAATTGGCAGGTTGCGTTCCCTGGCATCTGGTCGAACTGGGACGCCGAAGGTTTGACCGGTGGCTTCGATGCGGTCATAGGCAACCCGCCTTGGGACCGTATGAAACTTCAACAGGTGGAGTGGTTTGCTGCACGGCGGCCCGAGATCGCGATGGTGCAACGCGCCGCAGACCGGGCTCGGATGATCAAGGCGCTGGAGGCGGCGGGCGATCCACTGGCTGCAGATTTCGCCAAGGCCAACGCGAGGGCAGAGGCCGCCAGTCAGATGGCTCGCAAAGGTGGCGACTATCCCTTGCTGTCGGGCGGTGACACCAACCTGAACTCGCTTTTTGTCGAGCGCGCTGCCCGGATTGTCTCACCAGGTGGTGTTGTGGGCCTCTTGATTCCGTCCGGCATCGCGACCGAGCAGACCTCTCAAGTCTTCTTCTCGCGCTTGATAGAGGGGCAGGCAGCGTCTTGCTACTTCGACTTTTTCAACAAGCGCGCGAGCGGGCCACTGTTCTTCCCGGATGTCTACTACCGCTTCAAGTTCAGCGTTCTGGTGTTTTCGGGCGGCGAGCGGCGGTTTGCAGAATGCCGTTTCGCGACCTTCGTGAGGGACTTGGACGAACTGAACGATCCGGCCAAGGTCTTCACGATGGGTCTGGATCACTTCCGGCTCGTCAACCCGAACAGCATGACCGCACCAGTCTACAAGGCGAGCCGTGACCGCCAGATCGCTACTGCGCTCTACGAGCGCTTGCCCGTCCTGGTGAACCGGTCGGGCGGCAGTGAGGTGAAGGCCTGGCCGGTAAAGTACACGACCCTATTCCACATGGCCAACGACTCCGATCAGTTCCGAACCGTCGAGGAGCTGCAGGAAAAGGAAGGTGCTTGGCCCGAAGGCGGGGGAAGGTGGCGCAGCGCCGCTGGTATTTGGGTGCCGCTGTTCGAGGGCAAGATGGTCCAGGCGTTCGATCATCGTGCGTCGGGCATCACCACGGTGGCCGAGAACCTCTATCGCAGCGGACAGGCCGCTGTCACTTCGGGCGAGCAACGCCACGATCTCGACCATGTCGCGGCTTCACGGTACTATGTCTTGGATAAGGGCGATCTGAACATCGAACTGGCGATCAAGGACGTCACGTCCACGACAAACAGCCGGTCGCTGATCGCTTGTATCATTCCTCCGGTCGGCGCGGGGCATACCTTGCCTGTGCTGCGGTTTGAGATTGCCGACGCTTTGGAACGCGCAACGGCGCAGGCCATTCTAGCTGCGACTCTTAACAGCACGGTGGTCGACTTCGTCGCGCGCACGAAAATCCTGAGCAACCATGCAAGTTGGTATGTGCTTGAACAGTTGCCTGTTGCGCCGCCAGAGGTTTTTCAGAAGACGATGTTTGGAAGCCAAACGGCGGCCGAGGTTATTCGCAACGCAGTGCTAGAATTGACTTACACGGCACATGATCTGGCGCCCTTCGCAAGAGACTTGGGCTACGTCGATGAAGCCGGAAATGTACTTCAGCCGTTCGCCTGGGACGACGCGCGCCGCCTGATGTTGAGGGCAAAACTGGATGCCGTGTTCTTCCATCTGTACGGGATCACCGACCGTGACGAGATCCGCTATATCTACTCGACCTTCCCGATCGTCGAGCGAGAGGAGGGCGAAGCGTTCAACGGACAGTATCGCTCTCGCGAACTTTGCCTGGCTTACATGAATGCGCTCAAGGCCGGCGCACCTGACGCAGAGATCGGCCTATGAGTGATGACCGCACGGTACTTGAGGCGGTCGCCCGCGCAGCGCAAGCCTGCTTCCAGCAACACCCGGTCGTGATCTTGGGCAGCGGGGCTTCTGTTCCACACAAAATAAGAGGAATGGGCGAGCTCGCAACTTTTCTCTTGGAAAATGTCACCGCCTCCGAAGGTCAAGAGGCGGACGCTTGGCTGTTGATCCGCACTGCGTTGGCTAACGGTGATGGGCTTGAGGAAGCACTCTTGAAAACAGCGGCGCCGCCCTCGCTAGTGCAAAAGATCGTAGCGCTGACATGGAAGGCGATTGCGGTAGACGACCTGGGCGTCATGTCGAGGGCCATTCAGGGCGAGGAGACTTTTCACCTGTCTCGGCTAATCCAAGGGATGCTCCGCACGACCCATACGGTTATGAACATCGTCACGCCTAACTATGATCGGGTCGCCGAGTATGCGACTGATATGGTGGGCTACATTCACGCGACCGGCTTCGTTCCTGGCTTTATTCGCACGAGAGAGGGAACCGACGCGGTTACGATCCGGCGGGGTGCACATCCAGCAAGGACAGTCAGAATTTGGAAAGTGCATGGCTCGCTTGATTGGTTTGCAGGCCCGAAAGGTCAAGTTGTTTCCTTGCCTATATCGGCTGAGTTGCCCGATAAATTCGATCCGCTAATCGTGACACCAGGAGTAAGCAAATTCGAGCGAACCCATGATGAGCCTTTCCGCTCAGCAATCCAAGGTGCAGACGCTGCTCTAGAAGCAGCGTCGTCTTTTCTTTGCGTCGGATATGGGTTCCGAGATCGTCATATCCAACCGAAGATCGTTGAAAGGTGCCTACAAAGGAATGTACCCATCGTGATTTTGGCCCGGACGCTGACAGACGAAGCGAAGAACTTCCTCGCTGGGAGCGCAGGGCAAGCTTATTTGGCTCTTGAACGGGACGGCGAAGGCACGCGCATCTACTCTCCGGACCACCCAGCTGGAATTACGGTTGCGCGCTCCGATGTCTGGTCACTGGAAAACTTTAATAATCTAGTTCTGTGAGGTTGAAATGCCGATTTTTGATTACGAGGATGCCGAAGCGCTTGGCAAGATTATCGCCGTAGACACCGCGATCGTCGTTGTGCGCGTCGATGAGCTTGAGCGACTGAAGCGCGTTCAGGTCAACAGGCTCGTGGCGATCCAAAGTAGCAAGGCCGGGCAACATCTCGTTGGCGTTGTCTCTAGGATAACCCGGAAGGCCTCGGACGCGACACCAGACGCTGAAGCGGTGGAAGCAGATGGTATTATTGAGCTTCCTGAGAACAACCTTGTTCGTATTTCGTTGATAGGCACGTTGATTGCTAAACTTGGACTGGCCGAAAACGTCTTCAGGCGCACTCTGGAAACCGTGCCAGAAATTGACGCGAACTGCTTTGCCCTCGAGGGAAAGCGCCTTACGGACTTCATGCAGGTCATATCAAACGTTACGGGCGACGGACCGCAGCTTGAGCTGGGAAAATACACGCTCGATGAGAACGCCACAGCGTTTCTGAATGGCAACAAGCTCTTTCAAAGGCATGCGATTGTGGTCGGAAGTACCGGCTCAGGAAAGTCCTACACAACGGCTCGGATGCTGGATCAAGTAGCCGCTCTGGATCAAGCCAACGCTATTCTCTTCGACATTCATGGGGAATACAAAACGCTCAGTGGACCTGAATTCCGACACCTGCGGGTCGCTGGACCTGGTGATTTAGGGACTAGTGTAGCTCTAGATCAGGGCGTGCTCTATCTTCCCTACTGGCTTCTTGGCTACGAAGCCATGGTGTCGCTTTTTGTTGACCGTTCTGACCAGAACGCACCAAATCAGGCGATGGTAATGGCGAACAGTATTACTGACGCCAAGCGAAAATTCCTGCAGGATGGCGGCCATTCAGAAGTTTTAGCGAACTTCACGGTGGATAGTCCGGTTCCGTTTCCGCTGAAGGCTATACTCGAGCGCCTCTCATTTTTGGACAGGGAGAGAGTTGAGGGTGCCAAGCCTGGCACAGACAAGGCTGGAGACTTTAACGGCAAGCTCAGTCGCTTGATCGCGCGATTTGAGGCGAAACAACTTGATCGACGGCTAGGGTTCCTTTTCCAACCTCATGCAGAATGCATGACCATGGAATGGTTGCCTAAACTGGCGCACTTGCTGACAGGTAGTAGAGGTATTCAGGCCGACAAGAATGGTGGAATCAAGATCATCGACTTTTCAGAGGTGCCATCGGACATTTTACCTTTGATGGTCAGCCTGATCGCACGGCTTATTTTCAATATCACGCAATGGACGCCTGCCGATGCGCGTCATCCTGTTGCGCTATTCTGTGATGAAGCTCATCTCTACATCCCCGAGCGCGCGGGACGTGACGGGGTTGACGACATCTCGGTCGGCATCTTCGAACGGATCGCAAAGGAAGGACGGAAGTACGGCATGGGCTTGGTAGTCATCAGCCAGCGGCCTTCCGAGGTCAATCGCACAGTCCTGAGCCAGTGCAACAACGTAATTGCCATGCGCCTGACGAACGGAGACGATCAAGCGGTTATTCGGCGGCTCCTCCCTGACAGCCTTGGAGGGTTCGGGGACCTGCTTCCTGTTCTAGACGTAGGCGAAGCTCTTGTTGTCGGCGACGCAAGCCTTCTGCCTACGCGGGTTCGGGTCGGCGAGCCAAGGTTCAAGCCAAACAGCGCGACAGTTGAATTCTGGGATCGATGGGCTGGGGATGTCCCGAAGGCAGAGATTGAGAAGGCTGTTTTGTCTTGGCGACGTCAGAGTAACCGCTAGAAGACTGACCCCAAGTCTTGCGTAGTGCGGGTGCGATTGGCCAATTGACAGCATGCAGCGCATACAAATTACATAATCAAAATTATCGGAGTGAGTACCAGGCCCCCCTCCCGGCACCGTTCAGGCTGAGGTGGCCATCCGCGACAAGTGTGCGGAAGTGCTGCTTCAGCGTGTTGCGATTCTGGCCGGTCAGGCGCTCGGCGTCGCCGATTGTTAGGCGACCATGATCGCGCACGAGGTCGAGAAGTTTCGCAGAAACTTCCGGAAGGCTGCCCATCAGCAGCCGCTCACGCTCAACTTTCGAGCGCAATCGAAGCATTTGGCGCTGCAGTGCGGACAAGAAGAAGCCGAGCCAGGGTCCCCAGTCCGGAGTGTCGGACCTGATCGTCCCCTGGGTCTGCCGCAGTGCCAGGTAATAGGCCTCTTTGCTTTGCTCGATCACGCTTTCGAGGGATGAGTATGGGACATAGGCATAGCCTGAGCGCAAAAGCAGCAAGGTGGTCAGGATCCGGCTGAGACGCCCGTTGCCGTCCTGGAACGGATGGATTTCGAGAAAGACCACGACGAAGATTCCGATCAGTAGCAGCGGATGCAGATCATGGTCCTGGGTGGCGGCGTTGTACCAGTCGATCAGTTCAGCAATGCGGCCCGGCGTGTCAAAGGGGCTGGCGGTCTCAAACACCACGCCAAGCTGCTGCCCTGCCTCGTCGAAAGCTGCGATCGAGTTTGGCGCGGTCTTCCAGGCCCCCTGTGTCGCTGGTCTTTGCTGCTGTACCGCAGGAGGTCCCGGTGCAACTGGCGGATATGGTTCTCGGTCACATCGATGTCGCGCCACGAAGCGAAGACTGTGTCCATGACCTGAGCGTAGCCAGCGACCTCCTCTTCGTCCCGGGTCGAGAAGGTCTGGATGTCGAGATTGGAGAGCAGACGCTGAACCTCCTGATCGGAGAGCCGGCTTCCCTCGATGCGTGTCGAAGAGCCGATGCTCTCGATGGTGGCGACACGGCGTAAGGCGGACAGACGCTCGGGGGCGAGACTTCCGAGTGCGCGCCATGCGCCTTTGAACTCGTCGATCTCGGCGATGATCGAGAGAAAGGTCGGAGTGATGCGGAGCGTATGGGTCTGGATCATATCCAATCTCATACCCAATAACACCCATTTTCTGCAACCCAATTCGGAACCCAATTACACCCATTAGCAGTCGGACCAACGGTCACGCATAGGATCTGGACAGCTGTGACGACAAGGTCGCGGTCGGCCAGTGGGTTCGACTCGAACGTATCAGGCCATGTCTCCGTTGCCGAATCCGGCAACGCGGGCAAGATGAGCTCGAGCTCTTCTTGTTAGGGACTCTCCCCTGCCGATGGGTTCCCAGGCATCAAAGGGAAGAGCGAGGCGCCGCTGCATCTCGCCTTCGACATGCTCATGCCTGAAGTTGAAGGCGGTACCGGTCGGGCTATCACGCTCTTCGTGTTTCATCATCACGACCCCGGCCGGAAGTTCACAGGAAAACCCTAGCCGTTCATTGTCATCGTTCCAACAGTGGACCACACAACCAACGGTCCGAAGGTCTCGGATGAACGATAGACACAAAATCTATAGCTCACGAGGGACGACCGGCAACAACCCTGGTCGGACGTGTTGTGCAGCGCCGACGGCTATTGCACTTCTTCGCCGATCACAGCGCCGCGCGTTGCCCTTTCGTTTCGCTTCTGGTCCAGTCGTGCGGTACGAAGTTGAGCTGAGGCAGCACCAAGATGAAGACTCCACATGGCGATTTGGACCGTTGGCCGGACCCGGCAAGTTCGAACGCTCGTCGCAGCGTCTTCGCGCAGGACCTTGTCGTCGAAGGCGATGCCACCTCCAGTGGACCGATCGAGGTCCAAGGCAATGTCGTTGGCTCACTGCGGGCGCCGGAGATCACCGTGGCTGGTTCAGGTCGTGTTGAAGGTTCCGTCGTCGCCCACGACCTCGTCGTGCTTGGGGCGGTTTCTGGAATGATCTCGGCGCGAAACGTTCAGCTCGCGTCGAGTGCAGTCGTGCAGGCAGATGTCACCCATGAGCAGATCGCCATCGAGGCAGGGGCCGAGCTGGAAGGCAGGCTTCAGCGCAAGGTCTGACAGATCTCACACCGCAAGGTCTGGCGGCAGCATTTGGCCGGCAGGCAAGTAGCCCCGCCGCATCTTCTCACGGAGCGTCAGAGTCGCGGATATCTCAGCATCTTCCACGGTGGTGCAGGTCTCGAAACTCGTCCGCCCGTGCGTTCCGATCCGGCCCCAGGTTCGCAAGACGCTGACGTCTCCGAACAGCGTCGCCGCGACATCGATGCAGTAGAACCGCGCCATGTTGGCCTGAGGGTCGATGCGGTGCAGATGTGCCAGAGCCAAGGCGGTCCTCCCCTGCACAGACTCCGCCTTGTTACTCTCCAAGTCCAATTGCATTTATGAATCGATCCATGCGCTCCGATTCATAAAGCTGACGGGTCATCGTGACGGATCGCCCGGTGTTTCCTCGACAACCTCGACCCAGAGGACGCCACGCAGGGTTTCTTCCGGGACCAGCCACACGGTCCTGAAACGGCCATTCACGGTGCGATGCCGTTCTGCGACGAGTTCCCGGTCTCCGCGGTCGATCCGCCACAGGCGACGATCGATGGTCGGGCTTTTGGAGCTGCTTCTAGCGACCTCTTCCATACCGGCCTCCTGTCATCCGCTGACGGCTAGTGGTCATGGACAGGGGCGCCGTCAGAACATATCTAACGACATCAGAAGTGGTGCTTTGCTGTCGCCACGCGAACCACGAAAGGCTTTCCTGTCGATGCATGTTCTGTCCCCCGTTCTGGCTGTTTCCGCGTTTGCGGCGATGTCTGTTCCCGTCCACGCGCTTGACGCCTGGACGGTCGGTGTCGAGCGTGGCCTGCCGACCTACGCGCTCACCAGCGAGGCGGGTGAGGTGCGGCTTGTCTGCGATCCGGATCGCGTCTTCGGGCCAACGCCCAACGGCGCGCTCGTGGTTCGCTTCGACAAAGACGCCGCTCCTGACATGGTCGTCGTTCTCGCGAAGTCGGGCGAACAGGCCCGTCTGTCGGTCAAGAACGGCATCGCCGCACAGGCATCGGTTGACGCAGCGGACTGGTCGAAAATGGTGGCAACCTTCCGCACGGGCGGCGAGTTCGCAATGGTCACCAGCGCTGACAGCCTGACCTTCGAGACAGCGCCGCTGCCCGATCTTGCCTGCGAGTAACCGCAGGCAGCTCATCGATTTTTGTTGCATGGGTGAGGTCTACCTGACGCGTCGCGCCTCGATGAGCTGCGACGCGATTGCGGCGAGGAAGGCACCAACGATCGTCGCCCGGGGCTCGATCAGCCATGGGTCATCAAGTGCCGCATGCATAGCCCGGATCGCGGAGCCTTGGGCGTAGACGGTCATCGGCTCGCCGACCGCCATGTCCGATGCTGCCATGGTGAAGATGCGCTTCGCCTCGTCGACATGCGGCGCAAGATCATCTTCCGCCAAGAGCCGCCGCAGTTCGGCCCGCGCTTCCTTGGCAAAGGCGCGCAACATGTAGGCTGGGGTCACGTCGCCCGCGCCCGGGATCTGCTCAAGCTGCTTCTCGGCTGCCAACGGCAGCCGAAAGAGGACAACCAGCTTCTCTTTCCGGGGCTTCGCCAACCCACTGGCAGCACATTCGGGCGGCGAAGCGGGGGACTGCGACTGACGACTCTCCCCTTCCCTCTTCCCGGCAAACTCCGGGTCGGCCAAGTGCTCCGTCGTCATGTCGGGAAGCTGGGCCTTGACGCCCTCGACATTTCCTCCCTGCTCCGGCGCCCGCCGTTCGGCAAGAATGCGCGACTGCACCTCGCGCGATGACCGCAACCGTGCGGCGGAGTTCTGCAGGCCCGGTTCTTCCGCCGCCGGGGAGGGTGCGACACGTGCAGGAAGGCGGAAACGGCTCATGCAGGGATCACCTCGTCGATCCCGGTCAGGACAAGTTCCGCAACTTCAAGCTGGCGTGTGATGGCATCCGCCACCAGCCGACCGCCGGGTGCTTTGGCGTTGGCGCGGGCCGCCGGTCCAAGGGGGCCGTGATAGCCGAGTTGTTCGAGGATCCTCGAATGCGGAACGATCACGTCGAGATGGTCGAGACGCAGGATCTCTTGCAGCACGTCCTGGTCGCGCTTTGGCAGTTGAGCCATTCCCCCTTCCCGGGTTGCGGCGTCGATGATCTTCGGCCCCGCGTCCATGACGAGGACCCGAACCGCCGGGAACCGCTCGCCCTCGGCAATCGAGGCGCGGAGGTCGTCCATCCAGAGGACGGCGCGATGGGTCATGTCCCATTCGGCGTAGACGGGGCGGGCTGGGATCAGCACCAGATCGGAGATCAGGCAGAAGTCCTCGGTGTCGGTGTGGGTGCCAGGCCGGGTGTCGATCACGACGAGATCGACGCCGCGCGCTTCCTCGGCCTCGAGGAGCGACAGAAGCCCTTCAACACTTTCCGGTGGCGAGAGGATCGCCAGGCTCTCCGGCCAGTCGGGCTTTTGCGCACTCTCCCACGTGGCCAGTTCGAAACTGTCGCGCCAACGGCCGAGTTGAGCGTTCACATCACCGTCGATCAGGGTGACGCTGCGCCCGAGGTTCAGTGCTGCAGATGCGAGAAGCATGGCGGTCGTGGTCTTGCCCGAGCCGCCCTTGGTCTGCACGATGGTAATGACTTGCATGAAATGACGCCTCCACAAACGGTACTCGATACCCTTGCACCGACGCCCGGCGCTCTTTCATGACGCTGCGGAAGGCGATGCACCGCTGGCAAGCCAAGATCAAGCGAAGCCGTTGTAAAGGCGTCACTAATCCGACCGACGTGCGGTGCGCCGTTTAGGCATAAGGTTGCAGAAACGTCAAATGACATGTGCTGGAAGTTGTAACACACCGCCGAAGCCTTCATGTTTCCTAAGGATTCCCGCAGCCGTGATGCTGCGGCGCGGCGTCCGAGCACTCCTTCGGCCTAGCCGCAATCGAGGCTATCTGCCTTCCGGCCCGTATGACGGGTTGCATGTCTGCATGCCTGCATAGGTGACAGGCCGCATGCCTGCGTTGGAACCTGTCCGCACGGCTGATCCGAAGGCAGGGTGACATCAGGCCTCCGTCTAGGGACGATCCCGAATATGACCCGCCAACCGGATGCATGCCGGACAATCTGCCTGCTTGCCTGTCGGCCTGCTTGCCAGTTCGCCTAGTGACGGGTTGACGCTACGCCGATCCAGCCTGTGGCTTCATGCCCAAAGCCATTCATCGTCGGCCATCTTCCGCAATGGGCAGGCCTTGAAGCATCTTGAGGCCCCTTCCCCGGCCCCCCTTCTCTTCCCGGGCAGCCCTTCCTTCAGACTGTCGTGCCCGTCCCAACAGCCCTCATGGAGGGACCGCACACTTCTGCAAAGCCCAAGGTTTCAAGGCGCTCGACCACTTTGGTCTCGCGTTGCACGGAGGCCTGACGGCCGGGGCGCAGGGACGCAGTCGGCGGGCAAGCCGCCGACCCCTGACGCCATATTGAGTCCTCACCGGCTGTCCGCTTTCCGCACGCGGGCTCCTCTTCGGAGGAGCGGAAACCGGCCGGTGAGGACGGTTGGCCGGTGAGGACGGTTGGCAGGAACGGTGGTGTGTGGTACATGATGCGCTATGATGGCAAAACACATGTAATGATACAATGACACGCTCACGCCTGACCTCTACTGAGACTGCAGCCATCACGGCGCGGCTCCTCGCTGGCGAGAGCGTCGCGGCCGTGGCGAGGTCGATGGGCCGTTCCCGCCAGGCGCTGTCACGGATCAAGGGCAGCCTTGACCGGAAGGAGGTGCGGCGGCTTTCGGTGAAGCTGAACATCCGCATCACGGAAGACGAGCATGCAGCCTTTCAGGCGGTTGCCGAGGCAAGCGGTCTGACGGTTTCCGAGGCAGTCAGGCATCTGGTCAGACAGGCAAGCGATCGTCTGGCGATCCAGGCAGACGAGCTGGATGCCATCGCTTCGGCCAGGCGGGAGCTGTCGGCCGTCGGCAACAACCTCAACCAGATTGCCCGACTGGGGGCGGTCGGGCGTCTGACCTGGAATGCCCGTGATGCTGCCCTGGTGCGCAAGGTTGGAGCGCGGGTCGATGACCTTGTTGAAGAAGTCGTCCACCTTCTCTCGGCGCTTCGGGCCAAGCAGGGACTTGGTGATCAAACCTCTCCTTTCGTTGTAGCGACTGATCCCTCTGCCGAGGCATCGAAATGAACCGGTCTCCTTCCGTCGAGGATCTGGTTCTCGGTCATGTTCTCGACGACCTGCGTCGTGGGCGAGGAAGCGGCGAGGGTGCCGCGTCCCGTCTCGGCACGCGCAAAGAACGTCAGACCCGGGCGCTTCTGCGAAACGCTGGTGGACCACGCGGCTGGCAGTCGGTCGTCAAACGCATCGCTGGTGGGAGTGCTCGCACCCCGCAGGAGCTGAAGCGCCTTCTCAACTATGTGGCCCGGGAAGAGGGGGTGCAAAGCACCTGGTGCAATCTGGCGGGCTATGAACGCGACTTTGACCCTGCCCGAACGGAGCGGACAGCAGATCTCTGGTCTTCGACCTGGACAGGCGCGCCGCGACGGGGACATGCCGATCACATCGTCCTGAGCTTCCCGCGTGGGGTGGACGCCGAGCGCGCCGAGGTGATCGCCCGGGAATGGGGGCAAGCGGTGTTCGGGTCCGGTGAATGTGGGGATGTCTGGCGCTACGTCGCGGCCCTTCACAAGGACACCGACCACTTGCACGCACATTTCGTGGTCGACAAGCATGGCATCGAGGAAGGCCGGTTCCTATCGATCTGTCGGCATGCCGCACTGAACTTCGATGTGATGCGAGAGCTTCACGCCGAAATCAGTCAGTCGCATGGGCTGAACATCCTCGCCTCTTCGCGCCTTTCCCGCGGCATCATCGAGAACCCGCCGCGCCAGTCCGAGCTACGCGCATCGCGAGACGGTGGGAAGTCCACGCCCCCTCCCCCGCCGCCGCTGTCCGACGGGGAGCGGAGCCGACGGCTTGCCACATTGCAGGGCTTCGCCCGCGAATACGAGACCCTTGGCGACCTCGCCGACCTTGCCGCCGCAACCGGCACCGAGGCGAGTGCCGCTTCCTACCTTTCCCGGCTGGCCCGGGCGCTTGGCGCGTCCGCCGCCGCACTCAGACAAGGAGTTCCTTTCATGCCCGACCACTCGCTTCATGCCGAAGGCGATCCCGCCGCGCGGGTTGAGGCTGCGCGCAACGAGATGATCGCTTCGGCCACTGAGGCTTGGGAGGCAATTCGCGCCATGGAACCTTCAGCTGAGCGGGTCGATCTTGAACGGAGCTTTGCCGAACAGGCGCGCGCCTCGATGAAACTCGCGCCAGACAGCATCCTCCTGGCAGAGCATGCCCAAATTGCCGACCAGAACATCGATCCCTACCACAACCCGACCCTCGCCTCGCTTGCACGACTGGAGCATGGCCAGACCGAGGGGGTTTCCCTCGATGAGGGCCTGCGCGCAACCCTTGCACATGTTCGCGACGAGATCGGCGAACGGCTGACGGCGCTGTTCTCGATCCGGGAAGACGAGCTTCGCATAGCAGGCACGTCCGTCGAGGAAATGGTCGCCCGCTTCAGTTTGGCCGAGCGTAGCGAAGGCCAGCGGGCGAGCTGGATCACGGAGCAGCCGAACACGATGCAAAAGGTGTTCTGGATGGAAACGGAGCGCGCCCTCGGCCAGGAGGTTCGGGCAGAAGTCGCCGCTTTCAACTTTGCGCCGGAGTTGACGGAGGCCATTGCGCGCGACCAGTTGCTCACCGTCGATCGCCATATGAAACTCTCTGATGTGCCCGCGCTGGAAGCCATCGTCGACCGCCTGCACGACACCCTGAAACCCGAAGATCTCGACCGCGTCCGGTCCGGCGATCTCGCCCCGCTCAACGAGCAGGTCCGAGATCCGGCACTCAGGGCGGCCGTTGCGCATGAACTGAAAAATGAGGGCGACCTTGGCGCGACGAGCGAGGTTGGACCCTGGGCAGACCTGGCACGTGCACAGAATCGCGCCGCCGAGCTGGGGCAGCGCGACCGCGCCGTCGAACGCGACACCGGGCACGAACTCTGAGGACAGACCTATGCTTTCGAATCTCGACACCGCCTGGCGGTATCCGCTGGCGCTGCTTCTTGGTCTGCTGACCGGTCTTTATATCGGCGGCATGCTTGCCACGATCTATGTGATCACGGCCTTCCGGGAGAGCCTCGACACCCTGAGCCCCATAGGCCCTTGGTTCCTTCGATACGCCTGGGCAGATCTCGCTGCGCGGCCTTCGGTCCTGCAGGGCGCACTGATCATCACCGGCGCCGTCACAGTCGCCCTGACTCTCGTCGGATTAGCCGGGGTACATCGCGGCCGCCTCAACCAGTATGACGACGCACATTTCCAGTCGCGCCGCGAGTTGAAGCGCAACCACATGGTCGGAACCCTCGATCAGAACGGTTTCATCTTCGGCAAGCTCGGCTTCCCGAAATCCGACGCACCGTTTGTGATGGCGCCGCCCGACCGCTTCCCGCATGCGATGATGATCGCTCCCACGGGCCGCGGGAAGGGCGTCGGCTTCGTCATCCCGAACCTTCTGCACTTTTCGGGCTCCGCGATCATCCTCGACGTCAAGGGCGAGAACTTCGCGAAGACCTCGATTCATCGCAAGCACGGGCTGAAGAACGGCATCTGGTACTTCTCGCCCTTCGATGAGGACCGTGGTTCGCACCGCTTCAACCCGCTTGCCCGTATCGCCGCCCTGCCCTCCGCCGAGCGTCAGTACACCGCGCTGAACTCGATGGCCGACCTCTTTCTCATCCCGGAAGGCGAAAGCGCTCAGAGCTTCTTCAATGCAGGCAAGCGGCTCTTCATCGCCTCATGCCTCTACGCCATCGAACAGCGCCGCCCGACCTTGGGCTTTGCCGGTGAGATCATGGCCGGAGGCGGAGACAAGAAGAAGAGCTACACGGCAATCGCCGAGACCACGAACATTCCAATCGTTTCCCGCACGTTCCTCGAAATGGCCGACGTCCCGGAAAAAACCCTCGGGGCCTATGTGTCCGTCATCCAGGGATCCGGTCTCGAACTTTGGAACGACCCCGCGGTTGACAGAGTGACCTCAGCCAGCGACTTCGACTTCTCAACCTTCCGGCGCGATCCCCAAAGTCTCTACATCGTCGTCCAGCCCGAGCACCTGAAAACTCTCGCCCCCCTCGTCCGGCTTCTCTTCGCGGATGCCATCGCCTCCCTCCAGCGCCGCGAGCCGGGACCGGACGAACACCATGCTGTCACGTTCCTGATGGACGAGTTTGACCAACTCGGACGCCAGCCCCTCGTCCTCTCGTCCATCAAGACCATCCGCAGCTTCGGCGGCCGGTTCTTCATCATCTCCCAGACCATCCCCGGTCTCGATGACATCTATGGCGAAACCGGGCGTCGCTCCCTGCAGGGTGGCGCAGGCGTGCAGATCTACATGACGCCGCAGGATGACCGGACGGCCGAGGTTCTGTCGAATGCCTTGGGGCGCTCCACGATCACAGCCGTGACTGAGAGCCAGTCACGGGTGCGAGCGCTGGAAGACAGCGCGAATGTCAGCAGGCGGTCGGAAGAGCGGCCGTTGATTTCGGCGAACGAGGTGCTGCGGTTTCCGCTGGACGAAGTTCTGGTTCTGCCAGAGGGGCAGTATCCGATCCGGGCGCGGCACATCCGGTACTACGAGGATCGGCACTTTGGGCCGATTGATCGAGCGCGGAAGGGAAAGGCGTTGCCGACTACACGGGGCAGCGGAGCGGATAGCAGGCAAGTTGCTGTTGGGAAGCTGTCGGGCTTGGCCGCGTCCGCTGAGCGTGCAGATGCCGAGGTCTTCGGGGAGGCGTCACGGGTGTTTCAGGCGATTGCAAAGAGCGCAAAGAGCCAACGGAAACTGCCCGCAAGGGTCTGAGGGGTGTTTATTAACTGAACGTCACAGCCCACACTGGTGGGCGGGTCTCAGCCCTGCGCCGTTATCAAAAGCAGAGAATCTCCGCCACCCCACGCCGCCCGTCCTGCCGCGAAAGCTGCACCACCAAGTCCACGCTCCCTTCGCAGTACCTCTTCACCTCCTCGAACCCCATGCCAAGCCCGGCGGCCATGACCATTATCGCCAACCGGTCGATGGCTTTTCGCGCTGTATCGGCATGGATGGTCGTAAATGACCCGCCGTGGCCAGTGTTGATCGCTTCGAGAAAAGTGCGACTTTCCTCGCCCCGCAGCTCGCCCAAGATGATCCGGTCCGGTCGCATCCGCAGCGAGGCTTCCAGTAGCCGCGCCGGGGTGCGTTCGCCTTGCGCGCTGCGGTCCGCCTTGAGCGCCACAGCGTTCTCCTGGCGGGGGAAGAGTTCATAGGCATCCTCAATGGTCAGGATCCGCTCCCTCGGGTCCACCATCGACAAGAGGGAACGCGCGAATGTCGTTTTGCCGGTCGAAGTCCCGCCGGCGATCAAGATGTTCATGCGCTCCTCGACGCACAATCGCATGGCATCGACAACTTGCCCGGCCTCGGCCAGATTCATCGCCTCCCCTGCCCTTTCCCGACGTTTGGCGTCGAGATCGATGAGACAACCGTGTAAGAGGCGCGGCTCGATCAGCTGATCGGCGGAAAGCTTGAATGGCCGGAAGGTGATTGCCATCCCGCCTTCCACGATCGGCGGTGCCACGACCTGCGCCCGGATCGCCATATCGCCCCAGACGATCTTTCCCGAAACGGTCGGCTTCTTGTCGGAGAACTGCACGCCAACGGCAGAAGCTATTGCCTGCCCAAGGTTGTTAGACAGGATCCGATCGATGGACAGATGCGCGACCCGCTCCATGTGCGTCGCGCCCTTCCGCTCGATCCAGACCTTTCCGTCGGGGTTGATTGCCACCTCCACCAGATCGTCTCGCATAAACAGGGGTGCAATCGGTGTCAGGTAGGTGCCGAGGAAACTCGGCCGATCATCCATCACCAGATTTCCAGATCGCGGTCGACCATGACCGTGATCGCGGCCCCAGGGGCGACGGTGATGATCGGCGGCAGGCTCGTATAGGCCTCGACCGCGGAGCCCATGGCAGTACCCAGGTCCTCGCCCATGCTCTCAGCCGTGTCGGAACTGATCTCGTCAGTGTATTTCGCGGCGGCGACAGCGGGAGCGGCCCCGAGAAGGGAAATGAGCGCAGCCGACCCGAACCTGGCACCGAAGCGCGTGTTGACCTTGCCGGTAATGCCGGAGCGACCCTGGGCGTCCCCACCGAAAGCCTCCATCTGCACGGACTGCCCATCCGGAGTGACGAGCCGCGTCCAGGCGACAAGAATGCGGCCTTGGCCGATGGCCACGTCCGAGGAATAATCTCCGAAGAGGCGCGCGCCGGCGGGGATCAGGATCTGGGCCTGATCGAAGGACCAGACCGGCCGGGTCACGATCGCTGTGATCTGGCCAGGTAGGCTCGAGTCGACCGCATTCTCAAGCGTTGCTTCAATCATCGTGCCCTGCAGGACGGTGTTTGACGGATTGGCGATCACCTGGCTCACTTCCGTGGTGGTGGCTTCGCGCCCCGACTGTACGAAATCCCGACCTGTCGCATCTCGACCCTCGGCTGGGGCCTCGGGCATCCCCATACGGGCATCCCCTGCCCCACCCTTTTGACCATCGTCGAAGACGACCGAAGGTGACGCCACGCGGGCCGCAAGCTGCGCCTCGCGCTCGGCACGCTTGGCCGCCAACTCAGCCTCTCGTTGGGCTTCCGCGGCACCCGCAGTGTCGGCGCTTGCCTTCAGGACGGCGATCTCCTGATCGAACTGCCGTCGCATGTCCTCCATCAGAGCAATGTTCTGCGACTGTGCCTCTTCTAGGGCGAGCGCCAGTTCCTTGGCTGTCTGGTCCTTCTCGGCATCGGCCTTGTCGGCAAGATCACCCAACTCGCGCTGCAGCCGTTCAACCTCGGACTGGAGTGTGGCGTTCCGCGCTTCGAGGTCTTCGCGCTGTGAGGCCAGTTCCCCTTCGATGTCTGAGAACCCATCACCTGAGGGCTTAGCTTCCGGTCCCGGCTCAATCGCTCCGAAGGGCGAGCCGCCCGCCTGATCCTGGAATTCCTCGACGGCTGAGGTTTCCACATCGGGGATTGTGCGGCTGGAAGGCCAGACCGTCCAGAGCGCGGCAAGGCTGGCTCCGGCCAAGAGTGCGCCCATGCCAAGTCGCTGCTGCCGGGTCATTTTCGGCTTGGGTCGCTCGACCTTGTATTCCGGCTCGGCGCCCGTCTTCGGATCGGTCATCTCGGGATCAGCCATGTCAGAATTCCCATCCCTGAAGCTTGGCGAGCAGGGCCAGATCGGTGGTCACGCCGCCATCTACCCGCTCGATGCAAAGAACCTGCGTGCCGATCCGGATCGAATAGGCGGAGCGCAGGCCGGAGACGCGGACGATGCTGCCTCGCGTGCCGGAGTTCAGCGTCACTTCGCGGCCCGTCGCATCCACACCGAAGATCGACGGCCGGAGGCCTGGGGCGAAGGCGAAGTACGTCGCTTGCCCATCGTTCCAGATATGGACGGGTTTCAGGGACTCGTCGCCCGACCAGGCATAGCCGATGTCGCGCGACCCTGAGGCCACGGTGCTGCGGGTCGCCCGGCTCGTGCCGGTCTCGGGATAACGCAGGACCAACCGGTAGGTCGGGTTGTGGGACCGGCCCTCGCCGATCGACAGCGAGATCGTGCGCCGCCCGGTATAGATTGTCATGTTGGTCTCGGCCCCTGCAATCAGGGGTTTCACCGAGACCGTGGTCCGGTTCGAGAGCACCTCGACCTCGAAGGCTTCACTGTCGCCGAGAAGAACCGAGTCGATCCGCTCGCCTGCGCCCAGTTCGATGGCTGTATTCACGCGCAGATGCGTGTCGAGCCGGATGACATCGACGGGGTTGTAGAGGACCGACCGGACGCGCGCGTCGGCACCCATCGATGCTGGGGCGACTTCGGCGGAGGTAATAGTCGCGAAGCCGAGGGCGCAGGCGCAGGCAAGTCCCGGGAGGAGAAGAGAACGGGTCATGGATTGGTCTCCAGGGTTTCGGCGTCGACGCGGTAGGCCGAGACGGTGAAGCCGAGCGGGTTTTCCCAGACATGGGCTAGGGAGCGTTCGGTTTTCGGCTCGAAGGCGAACTCGACAGTAGCGACGAAGGGCTGTGTCACCGGGTCCTGTTTTGTCTTGCGCAGGGTTTTCAGGAAACGGATCTGGGCGACGTTCGGGGAAAGGAAGGTGATCCGGCGCACGGTCACCGTGACTTCCGCACCGGGGCCGTAGACATCCGGCGGATAGGCCGTGTTGCCTCCGCCTTTCGACCAAAGAAGCCGCAGGCTCTCTTCGGCACTCCCGGTCGAGCGGCGCTGGACACTTTCGAGCCGGGCTTGAATGCCCGCGAGGAAATAGCCTTCGCGATCTGAGACGTAAGCCACGAGGAGGCTTTGCTTCAGCGCTTCCTGGTCCTCGATCCCGGTCGGGGCGACCTGCAGGATGTTTTCGGCGTCACCCGTCTGCCGATCGACGAGGACGGTGAAGACCTGGGTTTCCCGCAAAGGCAGGACGAGGACCAGTGCGGTTGCAAGGATCAGGCTCAGCCCGCCCGCGGCACTCGCGACAATCCAGGCGCGCCGGGCCGAGAGGCGGGGCTCCAGCACGAGATCGACATCAAATCCATGCGCCTCCATGGGCGGTCCTCCACTTCTCGAATTCTGGGGCATCAGCTTTTGTCCGATGTCCGGCTGGCGAGTCGCATCGCCGTCTGCACGGCGGACCTGCCGATCTGTCCGGCGGTATTGCCGTTCAGACGTGCATCCGATGGTCGGCGGCCGCCGGCATCCAATCCAGCCGCTCCCCGCCCTGCGCCGATCCCGGACGCGATGCCGGTGCGTCCGTAACCCTTGACGCTGTCGGCGGTACGGAAGGTCGAGGCTGCGACGCTGCCAAGACCGGTCGCGGTCGACGCGAGCGACTGCGCGATCGTCGGCACCATGGCCATGAGGCCAGTTCCGAGCATCATGACGACCACGAAGCTCAGGACATCGCCGATGGTTTCGACCGAGGCGAGCGAGGCCGGGGTGAGGTCCTCCGCGATGTAGATCGTGAAGGCCGCCATGCCGGACGTCAGCATCGGATAAAGAGCAAAGCCGAGGGCAAGGTTCACCCACCGGTCAAAGAGCGGGGCGGTGACCTTGAAAAGTGTGCAGCCGATTGCGACGGGTGCGAAGATGACGAGAACGCCGATCATGATCTTCGCGGCCGAGATCACGATGATCGACACGGTTGCCATGAGGGCTGCCACAAGAAACATCAGGAGGCCCGCGAGGGCGCCGGTGATGTAGCTGCCGTTCTGGCTGATCGCCTGACCCACATCGAGGGCTTGCAGATAGAGGGCATCCAGACCCTCGTAGAGATTGCCCGACCCATCCCCAAACGCGTTCATCACGACCGCGCCGATTTCACTCGGGGCGTTGGTCAGAACGCCATAAACCGAATTGAAGTTGGTCCAGGACGACAAGAACGCCGAAGCAACCGTGATCCGAACCATGAGGCCGAGCCCGTTGCGCAGCGTCATCGGCACGGCTTGTGCCATCAGATTGATCCCGATCAGAGCCACCACCAGGACCGACCCGACCCGGAAGACCGGCACAATCTCGGCTGCCACAGCATCAAATGCCGTAGCGCCAACCGCTGTTGCGGCGGCATCGACCTGGGTCAGAATGTCGGCGATGATGGCCATGGATCACTTGGCCCGGCAGCTTTGCTCAAGCTCGCGAAACCGCGCCTCGGTTGCACGCCGATCTTCATCGCGGATACGTTCCAGCGCCGGACGGTCTGCATCGGTCAGTTCTGCCGTCGACTTGCCCAAGGCGGCCGTTACGAAGGCGTCGAAGCTGAAGCCGTCGAAGAGGCAAGCGCAGGAGCCTTCTTCAAGCCGCCGCGACATCGCTACGCGAAAATAGGCCTGCCGAGCCACTGCGCGGAACTTCCAATCGGTGATCCCCTCGGGCAGGTCGATCACCTCTTCGCAGGAAGGCCTGTCAGCGGCAGCAAAGATGCCGGTACCGCGCCTCTGCATCTCGGTCAGGAGGACCAGCGCGGTCTCCGCATCCTGCGCGCCTACCGCTTCCCGGGTTTCTTCGATCAGCTGAACGTCACTGAAAGTGGCGATGTCTTGCGCAGCAGCGAAGCTGGTAAAGCAGACCATGACAACAACCGCCGCGACGTGGTGAGAAGCCCGCCGCATCATTCGGCCCCCGAATAGTCGAAGAAGCTCTTTTCCTTGGCCTGCTCTGCGGCCCAGTTCACACCCGTCTGCCCGGCGGCCAGCCCCGCAGCTGCGTTCAACCGCCACATCTGGCCGAGCATGTAGTTGGTTTCGGCCGCCATCCGGGTGTTGAGGTCGATGCTTTCCTTCAGGCCCTCCTGATTGGCGATTTCAGCCACCAAACCGTCGATCCGCGCGAGGCTTTGGGCGGCTTCCTCGTAGGAAAGCTGCGCCACGCCCATGGCCGTGGCACTCGTCGCTGCGGTCGTCGCGATGAGCTTGTCCTGCGGATTGGCGGAGGAGGACAGCCCGGCCAGGGTTTCCGAGGTTAGGCCGGCCCCTTCCAGCGTGTCGCGCATGTATTCGGCGGCCATCTTGTCGCCCATGGTCACATCGCCATCTAGAAGGCTGTCCAGGAGCCCATCGAAATCCCCGATGGTCAGCGCATCCTGGAAATCGGAGAGATCGGTGATCTTGGCCGCCCGTGAGCGCAGGTCCTCCACCGAATTGTAAAGGCTCGCGATCTCGTTCAGGCCCGAGATTGATCCGAGGATGCCTTCGAGGTTGGTCAGCTGCTCGAGACCGGTCTCGACCTGCTTCTTCAATTCTTCGATCTGCGCGATCTGGTTTTCGGCATCGCGAAGTGCCGCCTGCAGCTGCTCGATGTTCTTGGCAAGGTTGGTGCCGTCGATGACGGGCACGCCTTGGGCCAGAAGAGGTGATGCCAGGATCGATGCACAGACGGCGAGCGCGAGGCGCGCCCTCGTTCGAAGGACGGCAGGTCTCACGGAGTGTACTCCCAGAAGGTGGTGTATTGCAGGGATTGCGCGGCGTCCGAGAGCCCACGGGCCGCCTCGACTTTGACGGCACCCGCGCGCAGCCGCAGCGTCAGGGCCGTAAGGCGCGCGCGTTCGGCGAGCATGTAGGTGTTCTGATCGACCGCTTCTTTCGGGGTCTGGGGCTTGGCCTCTTCAAGGAACCCCTTGATCCGCGCCATGGCCGCCTCGATCTGCCCCGACTGCTGGCCGGAATAGCCGATGAAGGCTGAGGACATGTTGCCCCATTCGGCACTCGCACCCTCCACCCCCGCCAACGTGCCCGTCACGTCCGCGCCGGTGATCACCGAAAGATAGGCGTCATAGTAGCCCGAGATCCGGCGGACGTAGTTCTGGGTTTCCTCGAAAGGAGGGATGCCACCGTATTTCTGGACGTTGCCGGGCCCTGCGTTGTAGGCCGCAAGCGCGAAGTCGATCCGGCCGAAGCTGTTGAGCTGGGTCGCGAGATAGCGGGCGCCACCATCGAGGTTCTGCAGCGGGTCGGTCGGATCAACGCCGAGATCGGCGGCAGTGCCCGGCATCAACTGGCAGAATCCCATGGCCCCGACCGGGCTGATCGCCGCGTTGGAAAACCCGCTTTCCTGCTTCACCAGCGACTGGAAAAGAATGCGCCAGGTCGTCGGAGTGAGCCCAACCTTCACGACGCCGGGATGCGTCTCATAGCGCGCCGCCGTCGCGATGATCATCGCCTCAACCGTCTCACCTTCCCCGAAGAGCCGCTGGCTTTCCGGGCTTGTCTCCTCAAGGGGATATACCTCGTCGGCAGGAGGGAAGGTTCCCGTCCCCATCTCGAAGCCGCTGAGGTCGGTCACGCCGGTCGTATCCGCGAGGAAACGCTCATAGGCGGCCAGCTGGTCGTCTTCGATCTCGCTGAGTTCCGTGCGCGTGGCGAGTTTCTCCCCCTGCTTCACCGCATCCTCAGCCTGTTCGACAAGACGCGAGATGAAGTTCGACAAGCGCGAGCCATCGATGATCGGCACGCCCTGGGCCAGGAGGCCCATAGGCACCGCAGTGCCGAGAAGAAGCCCGAGAAGGAGCGGTGCGCGACTCATGCGGTGTCTCAGTTCGCGCAAGTCGTGTCGGGTGCGTTCATCGTCGAGACGACGACCGTCGTGCCGTCACTTTGCTCGTGCGCTGCGAAGTATTTGCCCTCGGCCCGGAACTGACCGTGGCAGGGGGAGACGGCCCCCGTCTCGACACCGGCGCAGGCGGAGAGGATGGTGAGCCCGAGAAGGGAAGCGGGGATCAAGCGGTTGCGTCTGGTCACGTCATGTCCTTCCAGAAGTCGGGGTTGTCGCGCCAGCCATAGGGCGCGCGGTCTTCACCGGATCGGCCGCCGCCAAGCACGGCGAGCGCGGGTCCGAGGGCCGCGAGATCCATGTTCACGAAGACCGAGTCTCCGGCCGAGCGCAGGAGGGCGAGGCGCAGGCCGCCCGTGGGCGTGCAGAGGAACTCGGCCTCTTTCTCGTTCAGCCGCAGGATCCGGTAATCCTCGGGGTTTGCGCGCGGGTTCGGGTAGAGAAGCTGGGTCACTACGCTTTCCGCGATGATTTGTCCGACCTTGACCCGGGTCAGATGGGTCGGAGTCTGGGTCAGCATCATCACCACGGCATTCTTCTTCCGCATCGTGACGAGCCAATCGTGCAGGCGCTTCTCGAAGATCGGATCGTCGAGCATCTTCCAGGCTTCATCGATGACGATGAGGGTCGGACGGCGATCCTCGATCACCCGTTCGATGCGCCGGAAGAGGTAGGCCAGAAGCGCTGAGCGCTCGGTCCCGAGATCGAGGATCTCCGACATGTCGATGCCGACCACATCTTCGGACAGGCTGATCTGGGATGTGGCCCCGGGCCCGAAGAGCCAGCCATGCCGACCCCCCTGCCCCCATTCCCGGACCCTTCCCACCAGATCGCCCTCGTCGTCTGTCGAGGCGACGAGGGTTGCGAGGCCGTCGAAAGTCCTGAGCCGCGGATCGGCCGAAACGATCTGACGGACGGCGGCGTTCAGGCTGACGGTTTGGGCGGTCTCGAAGGGGCGCGACCCTGCAAGGATGTCACCAAGCCAGTCGGTGAGCCAGGCCGCCCCGCGCTCATCGGTCTCGGTCTGAAACGGATTGAAGCCTGTCGCCTCGCCGATCCGGATCGCAGAATAGCTGCCACCCAAGGCGCGCACGGCCATCTCGAGGCCCCGGTCCTTGTCGATGACGAGGATGCGGGCATGCACTCGCCGCGCCTGCGCCATCAGAAAGGCCGTGCCAAGGGTCTTGCCCGATCCGGTGCGGCCCAAGACCAGCGTGTGGCCGGCGCTCGGCTCGGCACCGCGCTCGCCCTTATCGTGGAAATTGAAGCGGTAGAGGCTCGAGGTCACCGTCGGCAGCGCCGTGATCGTCTCGCCCCAGGGCGACTGTGCCTTGGAGCGACCTTCCGTCACCCGGTGCAGCGCTGCGAGGTGGGCGAAGTTCTGGGCTGACAGAAGTGCGGTGCGCGGGCGGTAGGCCCAGTTGCCCGGGGCCTGGGCGAACCAGGCCGCGCGGGCGGCGAAACTCTCACGAACGAGGGTCGCCCCGCAATCCTGTCCGGCGCGCCAGACTTCGGAGGCGGCTTCCTCCAGCTGTTCCGGGGTCTCGGCCGTGACCATGACCGTCAGGTGATGTTTGCCGAAGACTTGTCGGCCTGAGGCGACATTGTCGGCGGCCTCATACAGTTCCTGACGCAGGGTTTCAGCGGCATCCTCAGAGGCACGCATCTGGCGTGCCGTGCGCTTGATGCGCTCTTCGATTTCGTTGTTGCGCGCGGGGGTGAAGCTGTTGGTGATGACGATGTCGTAGGGCAGTTCCAGCGCGTCGAGCATCCGCGCCCAGGTGCGGGCCGGATAGGATTTCACGCCGAAAATCGTCCCGAAACGCATCCCTTCGCTGGTTTCGATTTCCACCCGTTTGCCAGCAAAGATCATCTGCGATGACGCGACAGCCTCGGCAAGAAATTGGCCGCGCATCGGAAGCACCTTGGCCATCGGCTGCCCAAGAAGGACGCCAAGGAGACCCAGCCATTCCCCGGAGGAAACGGTCAGCCGCCGGAAGCCCAGACCCTGGCAGGCCCCGGCCAAAAGACCCATCGCTTCATTCAGGCGCTCGATCCTCTGGCCGAGGTCGCCTGTGAAGGCTGCCTTGAAGAGTGCGCCGATCAAAGGGACACGTTTTAGTACTGTGGGGCGAAGGATGAGCGAGACCACCAGCACTCGCCGCTTCAGGGTGCGGGCGCGAAGATGTCCCTGCCATCGGGCATCGACCATTGCCGCGAATTCGGCCCCGATGCCCTCACCATCGAAGGGCTTCAGCTGGGGTGCGTCCGGCAGGGTCAGCTTGGAGACATGGAACCCGAAGCCTTCGCCCAACTGGCCGATCAGCCGCGCAAGCGAAGTGGTCGCGAGTGAGAGGTCCCCTTCTTCCGTCGTGAAACTGTCCTGCCCCTCGACCACGGCAGAGGCGATCAGGTCACCCTGCCGGGTCAGGATCAGATTGTCCGCAGGTGCGGACAGCCAGGGCAAGTGCCGGGCGAAGGTCTCGGCTGCGAGATCCTCAGGCCGCAAGACAGATCGAAGCGCCGGGGTGGCCGGGAAGAGGGATTTGAGGTCAGCTGACATGGCGATCTCCGCCAAAGGCCGACTTGCCCCGTGTGCGCGGGGTGCGGGAAAAGACCACCGCAACGGTCTCGAAGAGGTTCGGGTTGCGATCCGCGACGAACCACAAGACCGGATATCCGATGACGCCGATCAGCAGAAACCGCCAGTCGTTCGCCCCAACGAAGGGGATGACCGAGCCCAGCATCAGGCTCACGAAGTAGCCGATGGGAAGGCCGAAGATCTTCGGCGGCCGGGTGAGGCCGAGAAACAGGGGCGCGTCATGCATGGGGAACATCCGAGGGAGCGGCCAAGCCGAGTGGGCGATGCCACCCGGCCTGTCGCCGATCCCGCCTTAGGGGGCCGCAAAGCCGTCGATGATGGTCGCGGCCGAGAAGACGAGGACCACACCGAAGAAGATCGCAAGGAAGAGGGGCCAGTTCAGGCGGCCGGTGAACATCATGTAGCCGGCAGCCACGACAGCAAGGATGGCGATCAGCCGTCCGATCGGGCCGGTCAGCCCGTCCACCACGACCTGCAGCATGTTCTCCAAGGGGTCGAGGTTCTGCGCGAGAGCGGGCTCCGCGAGGATTGCCGCGAAGGGCAGCGCCAGCAAAAGGGTGTGCAAAGCCAGGCGCGGCAATCGCACGCCAAAAAGATTGCGGAACATGGGGGTTACTCCGAACTGAGGGTTGCGTTGGTCAGCCGCAAAACCTTGGCCACATGGCCCTCGGTCTCGGCATAAGGGGGAATGCCGCCATAGTCGCGGACCGCTTCGGGTCCGGCATTGTAGGCGGCCAGAGCAAGATCTGCAGCGCCGAAGTCTTCAAGCTGGGCGAGGAGATAGCGGGCTGAGCCGTGCAGATTGTCTTCCGGATCATGGGGATCGACCCCGAGGAGATCGGCGGTTCCTGGCATCAGCTGACCCAAGCCGATGGCACCGACAGACGACCGCGCATCTGGATTGAAGGCAGATTCCACGGCGATGTTGGCCCGAAAGAGTGCGAGCCATTCCGTCCCGGAGAGCCCCGCCGCATTCAGCGCAGGATGGCGGAGGTAGTCGTCGCCGACGTCGAGTACGAGATCCTCGATTTCGGCTGTGCCACGCGGACCCCTGCCCTTCGGGGTTGTGCCATAGGACGCGAGCACAACGAGACCATCATCAGCTGCATCGGTCTTAGCATCATCTGTGAACTCGGCGTTGTTCGGATCGCCGCGTTTGGGAAGCTTTTTGCCAAGATCGAGAACGCTGGCCCGAACCCGCAAGTCCTCTGCCCCTGTCCCCAGATCAATGACCTCGGCCAGGGCACCTTGTGCGGCAATGAGCCAAAGCGCCAGCCCTGCGCCGAGGGTCAGATCAGGGAATGGGCTCCACCGCTGCGTCATGGGTCCAGGTCGCCTTCTCGCCCTTCTTCAAAGGAACGGGGACCGTGGTCAGACCCAACTCGACCGCGAAAGAGATCAGACCGGTGACGGTCTTGAACTCCCGTGGTTCGAGCCCGCGCGAGATCACCAGAAGGGCCGTCTGGTCGCCAAGGCGCAACTGGATGCGCCAGGTGCCTTGCCAGACATTGAGAACCTTCTTTGCGTCCTCGACACAGAGGGCTTCGACGATGCCGCCTTCGGTCAGGGCCTCCTTAAGTCCGGCCTGCAAGATCACCGGGGTCAAGTTCCTCATGGGTTGGCACCTTCCGAAGCAACACGCTTTCGGCAGAACATAGTGCATGTTGCGCTGATGAGAAACATGTCGTCGCACAACATGGCGCTCACCTAGCGGTAGAATCCTATTGCGTCAATAGCGGTGTTTTGCAATTCATGCACATGTTTTGAAACCGCGGACCGTGCATGCCCCTTCTCCGCTCCAGACACGCTTGCCTCGCCGCCGCCGCCCTGTTCACGATGCCTGTCTGCGGCGTCGCTCAAGGTGCGACGGCGTTGGACTGCTTGCCGCCGGTCCCGCCTGCACCGGTGACCGATGCTGCCACGCGCGCGGAATATCGCGTGGAGATCGGGCAGGAGTTCACGGCCTATTTCGATGAGGCGCAGACCTATCTGCGCTGTCTGGATGCCGCGCGAGCCCAGGTGTCCGAAGAGATCAACCGCGCGATCCACGACTACCAGGCTCTTGGCGAGGACCCGGACGGATGACCGCGTGAGATCAGGTCCCCCTACCCTTCCCCTCCCGGCATCTTCACAAGGAAACTCCCATGACAAGACTACGAGCTGCGGCCGCCCTGGCAGCGACCGCCATGTCACTTTCTGTTGCGGCTCCGGCACAAGCCTACCCCGTCGATTGCGCGATCCTTCTCTGCCTCGCAGGCGGCTGGCCAGCCTCGACCGAATGCGCCCATGCCCGCACCGTCTTCATTGCCCGGATCACGCCATGGCCGGTCGAGCCACCGCTGCAAATCTGGAACTGCCCGATGCGGGCGAGTTTCCGCGGCGAGGCCAAACCGATCGAGCGCCTGTTCGACATCGCCGTTCGCGGAGAGACTGCCCCGCTCATCTCTGTCCCGAAAACGCCGTGGGCACCTCAGCTCGTCCAGGATCGGGCAGATGTCGATATCTCCGATCCGGCGTTTGACTTTGTCCGCTCGATCCGCGTGTTCGAGATCACCTACCAGCAGAGACGCAACTCTGACGGCGACTGCAACAGCTGGGGCGCCGTGTACATGGGCACCTATGGCGCTCAGGGCGACTACAGCCGTCGTCGGAGCAGCATTTCTGCGGTGCCGACCGCCTCAGACCTCACCGTGCCGGCAGACTGTCGCAGCTATTGGCACCGGTCTGTTTTCGTCGAATGGCGCGACTATGAAGGGAGCTACGGACACGAAGAGGTTCATTACTGAGAACATGAACGACCGCCCTCCCACGAAACGATCGAGTGACCGGATCCCCAGAAACAGAAACGACGCCAGACCATAGGCCCGACGCCGCACTGATTTCCTCGTGGTGATGGAAATCTAGCGCGAGCTTTGGGTCCGTTCAACCGGCAAATGCCTTTGCCGGAACGAAATTTTGCACGGCTCACGGTCTGGTGTCGCCCCAAGACGGAACGACACATCATGGAACTCACGACCGGCGCCATCCTGCGCCGCATCACCGAAACACCACTCTCCACTGCGGCCCATAAGCTCGCGACGATCATCCTCGACGGCATCGCCTGGAAGGATGGCTACAACGGGCTTGAACGCGGAACGGCCGCGTTCACGCTGGCGCACCTCGCCGAAAAGATGGGGGTTTCCCGGCAGCATCTGACGGCGCTCCTGGTCGAGCTCGCGGCGTCCGGCTTGGCGCTGGCCCGGTGGAAGCCCAATGGCAAGTTTGCGCCCTGGCTGTTACGGTTCGGGGGGCATATCGCAACTGGAACAGCGCCAGATGTCGTGTCATCTGCAGGCGACACATCACTATCTGGAGACTCTAAGAACAAAACTATCTTTGCAGGAAAGATCGAGATCGGCGCAGTAGCCAGCGTCTACCACACGCCTTGGGCAGAATTGATCAAGTCAGCGAAGGTGTCGCTTGCCTGCTGGAACGTCGATACGCAGATCATCTGGGAACGTTTCCTGACTTTCAACCAGTCGCGCGGCAATGCCCATGTCCCGGCTGGCTACTTGCTCGGCTTCATGCGGCGCTGGCGGACCAGTTCGTCAAGCCGGGCTCCAACGTTTTCATCGGAGCCGGAGCTGCTGGCCAAAGAAGATCCGAAAACGCTCGAGCTCCATCAGCAGATTCGGGCTGCTCCTAGTGCCAACCGACAGTTTCACGCATCGGATTTGTGCAGCCTGATTGGCCAAGCCGCCTACGATGCTCGTGTCCTAGATGTCGTCCGACAGTTCGGCTGTCCAAGGTTCACTGCAATCCTTGCCGTGCACGGACGCGCCGTTTTGGCAGGAGAAATCTCGCGATGAGATGGCTTGATGCGGAAGAGAGACCTCGGACATGCTTGCTCCAATCATTTCTGCCGGGGTTTCTCCGACCACTTTCAAACCAGGGATTGACCCATTGGCTTCACGACGGCACCACCGTTGGCAAGGTCTCCTGCCTTCGCCAGCCCGCGCCCCTTGATCAGTGCGTAGACAGCCGGAATCACGACCAACGTCAGGATGGTGGACGACACCATCCCACCGATCATCGGCACGGCGATACGGCTCATAACCTCAGACCCGGTGCCATGCGCCCAAAGGATCGGCATCAGGCCCGCCATGATCGCCACCACCGTCATCATCTTGGGCCGCACCCGTTCGACAGCGCCGACCATGATCGCGGCATCCAGATCGGCGCGGGTGAATGGGCGTCCTGCGCGGGCGACCTCGGCCCTGCGTTCCGCCAATGCATGGTCGAGGTAGATCAGCATGATTACCCCGGTTTCCGCCGCCACGCCGGCCAGCGCGATGAACCCGACCGCGACTGCCACCGAGGTGTTGAACCCCATCCACCACATCAGCCAGACCCCGCCGACGAGCGCGAAAGGCAGCGATAGCATGACGATCAGGGTTTCGGTCAGGCGGCGGAAGTTGAGAAACAGCAACAGGAAGATCACCGCCAGTGTGATCGGCACGACGATTGCCAGCCGAGCCTTGGCACGTTCGAGGTATTCGAACTGACCGCTCCAGCCCAGCGAATAGCCGGGCGGCAGGATCACTTCGCCAGCCACTGCCGCTTGTGCCTCGGCGACATAGCCGCCCAGATCGCGGCCCGCGATGTCCACGAAGATGTAGACGGCAAGCTGACCGTTCTCAGTGCGGATCGACGTCGCACCCCGTGTACGCTCGACAGCGGCGACCTCGCCCAGGGGCACAGTGCCACCACCCGGAAGCGCGACCTGAACCTCTTGCGCGATGGCCTCGGGATCCTGGCGCAGCGCTGCGGGATAGCGCAGTGCCACGTTGTAGCGCTCGCGTCCCTCGACGGTCTGAGTGATCGCCTCGGCCCCAAGCGCCATGGCGATAACCTCCTGCACGTCCTGGATCGACAGGCCGTAACGCGCCAGCCGTTCCCGGTCGGGCACGATGTCGAGGTAATAGCCGCCGATCACCCGTTCGGCATAGGCGCTGGTGGTGCCGGGAACATTCCGCAGCACCGCCTCGACCTGCCGCGCGACTGCCTCCATTTCTGTAAGGTCAGTGCCGAAGACTTTCACCCCCACAGGAGTGCGGATGCCGGTGGCCAGCATATCGATGCGGGCGCGGATCGGCTGGGTCCAGGCGTTCGAGACGCCGGGGAATTGCAGGGCGGCGTCCATTTCCAGCCGCAGACTTTCCATCGTGACGCCCTCGCGCCACTCATCCTTCGGCTTCAGCTGAATGATCGTCTCGAACATCTCGGTAGGGGCCGGGTCGGTTGCCGTCAGCGCACGTCCCGCCTTGCCGAAGACGGTCTCGACTTCCGGGAAGCTGCGGATGATGCGGTCCTGCATCTGAATCAACTCCGCTGCTTTGGTGACGGACAAGCCCGGCAGGGTGGTGGGCATGTACATCATCGTGCCCTCGTCCAGAGCGGGCATGAATTCGGACCCCAACTGCCGCGCGGGCCAGATTGTGGCGACCAGTGCCACCAGCGCGAGCGTGATTGTGAACACCCGCGCCCGCAGCACCCATTGGATGACGGGTCGGTAGATCGCGATCAGGGCGCGGTTCACCGGGTTGCGGTGTTCCGGCACGATCCGCCCGCGCACGAAGATCACCATCAGCGCGGGCACCAGCGTCACTGACAAGAGCGCTGCGGCCGCCATGGCGAAAGTTTTGGTTGCAGCCAAGGGGCCGAATAGGCGGCCCTCTTGCCCTTCCAGCGCGAAGATCGGCAGGAAGGAGACGGTGATAATCAGCAGGCTGAAGAACAGCGCCGGGCCAACCTCGGACGCGGCTTCGATCAGCACTTCCACCCGTGGCTTGCCGGGTTCCGCCCGTTCCAGATGCTTGTGGGCGTTTTCAATCATCACGATGGCGGCGTCGATCATCGCGCCAATGGCGATAGCGATGCCGCCAAGGCTCATGATATTGGCCCCGATGCCAAGCGCGCGCATGGCGGTGAAGGCCATCAAGAGGCCCACCGGCAGCATGATGATGGCGACCAGCGACGAGCGGACATGCAGCAGGAAGACAAATGTGACCAGCGCCACGACGATGCTTTCCTCAAGAAGTGTCGTCCGCAAGGTTTCAATGGCTGACAGGATCAAGTTGGACCGGTCATAGACGGTGACGATCTCCACCCCCTCGGGCAGGCTTCGCGCGATGGTCTCGATCTCGACCTTGGCGTTATCGATCACGTCGAGTGCATTGGCCCCCACTCGTTGTAGCACGATGCCGCTGGCGACCTCTCCCTCGCCATTAAGCTCTGCGATGCCCCGACGCTCATCGGGCACGATCTCGACCCGCGCTACGTCGCGCAGCAGAACCGGCACGCCCCCCTCAGCACGGATCGGGACCATTTCCAGATCGGCTATGCCGTCCAGATAGCCGCGCCCGCGCACCATGAACTCGAATTCCGACAGCTCGACCGTGCGCCCGCCGGTGTCCATGTTGCTGGCCGCAACTGCCTCACCGATCTCGGACAGGGTGATGCCAAGCGCCCGCATCCGCACCGGATCGACGGTGATCGAGTATTGTTTCACAAACCCGCCGACGCTGGCGACTTCCGACACGCCGTCGGCACCGCTGATGGCAAAACGCATTACCCAATCTTGCAAGGACCGCAGCTCGGCCAGGCTCAGGTTCTCGCCCTTCAGCGCGTATTGATAGACCCAGCCCACGCCCGTCGCATCTGGCCCAAGCGCGGGCGTCACTCCATCCGGCAAACGTGCTGCGGCGGCGTTGAGGTATTCCAGCACGCGCGAGCGGGCCCAGTAGGGGTCCACGCCATCTTCGAAGATGATGTAGACGAAAGAGATGCCGAAGAACGAGAACCCGCGCACCACGCGTGACTGTGGCACGGTCAGCATGGCCGAAGTGAGGGGATAGGTCACCTGATCTTCGACCACCTGCGGCGCTTGCCCAGGATATTCGGTCAGCACGATCACCTGCACATCCGACAGATCGGGGATGGCGTCGATCGGCAGTGTGCGCAGGGACCAAAGGCCCGCAGCCACGGTAAAGACGGTGGCAAAGAGCACAAGCAGCACGTTGCGGGCCGACCATTCGATAATGCGGGCGATCATGGGTTGGCCTCCGGGGTGGATCCGGGCGCTGCAAGGGCAGCCAAAGCCGCATTGAGGTTGCTTTCGGCGTCGATCAAGAAGGTGGCAGAGCTGACCACTATGTCGCCCGCGCCCACGCCGCTGACGATCTCGATCATGCCGTCGCCCTTGCGCCCCACGGTCACAGGTTCGGGCCGGAACCGCCCTTCACCCAGATCAAGGATCACCACCTGCCTGTCGCCGGTGTCGATCACAGCACCCTCTGGTACCTGCACCACGGGTGCACCGCCGAGCATGATTTCGACCTCGGCGAACATGTTGGCGCGTAGGCGCCCGTCCGGGTTCGGCAATTCAATCCGCAGCTTTCCAGTGCGGGTCATCATATCGATCTCGGGGTAAATGGTGTCGATACGGCCCGGAATCGGGCCATCCGTGAGGCCACGAAAGCTCACCCGAACCTCTGTTCCTACTGCAATCTCCATCAGCGCCGCTTCAGGCACTTCGGCGATGACCCAGACGGTCGAGGTGTCAGCGATGCGGAACAGGGTATCGCCCGCTTCCGACATCATGCCTTCGACCGCCATCCGCTCCAGCACCACGCCGCTGCGCGGGGCCATGATCGGAATACTCACTGTCGTCTGGCCCTCGGTCGCGATGCGGTCGATCACCTCTCCCGGCACGCCGAGGTTTTCCAATCGTTGCCGCGCGCCCTCCCTTGACCGTCCTTCCGACCGCACGTCGGTTAGGAACTGTGCAAGAGCGGCAGCGATCTCGGGTGAATAGAGCGTCACGAGCGGCGCACCTTCGGCGATCGTGCTGCCTGTGGTCACATCGGCGACGGTTTCTATGAAGGCGTCTGCGCGCAGCGAGATCACGCTGATCCGGCGTTCGTCCAGTTCCACGATGCCCGGCGCGCGTAATGTGGCCGCCAGTGGGGCCAGCACCGCTTCGGCCGTCCGCACCCCGGTACGCTGCAACTTGCCAGGGCTGACAGTGACCGACCCGTCATCACTATCTTCACCGTCATAGACGGGAATGTAATCCATCCCCATTGAGTCCTGCTTCGGCACTGGCGAGGTGTCGGGCAGGCCCATCGGGTTGCGGTAGTAGAGGATGGTCCGCTCACCTGTTTCCACCATGGCCGCTTCGGCAGGGAGATCAGGAGCGGGGCCCAGTGAGATATCCTCGCTCTCCAGGACAGGCAGGAAGGCTCGCCCATCCGCCGTTTGCTGTTCGGATGCCGACCATTCGGGCAGTCCATCTGGATGCCTCCAGTAGATGACAGGCCCGGTTGCATCAGAGCGCTGCTCGGTGACAACCTCTTGGCCCGCAAGAAGGGCGATCTGCGTTTGCGCGAGATCCTGCAGGCCGGAGAGGGTGATGCCACCCTCTCCGGCCTTGAGGCCAGCCCATCCGGCACCTGCGGCGACAAGCGTGATCACCATCAGTTTCCCGAGGACGCTCATGGGGTTGCTTTCAGATCGATCTGAGCTTCGACCGTCTCCTCTTCGCCCTGCACCTTGGCGGCAATCGAAAACCGCCAGCCACCGGCCATGGTGATATCTGTCGCAAAGCGGTAGTTGCCCGGAGTCTCCGCAGGCATTGCGGTGACAGGAGAGGTCATCGTCTCCATGCCATCAGGGGCCATGTCCATGCGGGTGGCAAAAATCACGGCACCTTCGACGGGCGTGCCGGTTCGTAGGTCCGTCAGGCTGACCTCGACAATCGCGCCCGACCCGACGCGATGATCCGTGGATACCAGTTCAAAACGGAAATCTTCAGCGCCGCCATAGGCAGTCGTTGAGGACAGGGCAAGCGCCAGCGCAGCGCAACGAATGCGGAAAAGACGCATATTGGGGACCTCATGAGGATTATTGGAACGACGGGTGCCCTAGCCAGAGGCGCGGGCATCACTTGCATTGGCGGCGTGTCGAAACACGCAGTCGTCAGATGCGCGGAGGTCGTTTCAATCCTTCTGGTCGCAGGCCGTCGCCTGACCAGGGTGGGTCCGAATATCCGATCGCGGAAATCAGGGCCGCGAAGACCCCGGTGTCTACCAAAGGTGTCGGCAAGACGCTTGTGTTGACAGCACAGCGAAGCATGGCAATGCAGGCCAGTTCGCAAGACGGGTCATCAGGGCAATCGTCGTCGCAGCAGGGCATCGCGGCCATGGCGATTTCGTTCGTCAGTGCAGAAGCAGGTTGCGACGTGGCCGAGACGAGCACCGCCACGGTCAGGATCAAGGCAAGGAAAAGGCGCAGGACCGCTTGCATCATTGGTTTGTGTTGGATTTGGGTAGCGAGATCAAGTCGCATCACCGTGAGCGACACTCAGTCGCCTAAGCGCATTTTTCCCCCGTTAGGCGCTTTAGTGTCTATCTGGGAGGGATGTTAATAGGCAACGACTTCACGCCCACGGTAAAATGATCCCTCAGTGCCCACTAGCTGAACCTTCAGCGTGCCGCACGCTCATCTCGCGAACGACCACTTCGCACGCGCAGACATCCGGCTAGCCGACCAGAAACACGCTGATGCAGCGTCCGGATATCCCTACGGAACAGACCATCCGGCACAGACGAATGTTGTCAGGATCATTATTGTTGGCCCGATGGGAATCCCGCACGCATGTAGGCAATAATCGACCAGATCTGGTCCTCACTCAGGCTATCCTTAAAAGCTGGCATAGCGGTTTCGAAAGCCTTTCCGCCTTCTGATACAGTCCAAAGCAGGTACTCGTCGCCCGCCATCGGCATTTGGACCAAGTAGTTGAGCAACGCCGGCGACGGCGTCAGGCTGCGACCTTCCTCACCATCGCCAAAGCCCGTAGGCCCGTGACATCTGGCGCAGTTTTCGGCGTAGAGTGTTGCTCCGGCAGCCAGAGTCTCATCCGTCGACCGCAAGGGATTGCGCGCGCCGCGATACGCAGAGGGAACACCTTCATTCATGTAGGTCCAATGCCGTTGCATCCGCGCCTGCTGGCCTGGCCCCATCATCCCCCAGCCCCACATATCCCGACCCATACCATCGGGTGTCATGTGGCCGGGACCCATCCAGCCCGGACCCCACCAGTCGCGGCAGCACGGTGAACCTTGCTGGGCGAGGGCAGGTACAAGGGCTGCCGAAGCAATGAGTGCGAGTGCCGACAATGTTATGGTAACCTTGCCCATCAGATTGCATCCTTGTGTCCCCTGCTATGAAGGCTACACCCAGCCCACACTTGCGCATTGATCGAGATCAATCTTTCGATCAGTTCGAAGAAGATGTGCTGGCGGGCAGGGCCAAACTTGCGTCGACAGACTTCGGAACGCTGAGATGGTCGTGGGCGCAAAGCGAGTGATCGCTCAGCACTTCGATCACCCGGCAGTCAGCAATGCGCCCTCCCGCGCACTGAACGACCATACGTTCAAGTTCGGCCTTCAAAGCGATCAAGCGCGCAAGGCGGCTTTCAACCTCCGCAAGTTGCGCCCTTGCAATGGCATCGGCGGCAGCACAGGACTGATCCGGGCGGTCTGATAGGCTGAGAAGGTCGCGTATGGCCTCCAGCGTGAAGCCCAGATCCCGCGCATGACGGATGAAGGCGAGCTGTTCCATCGCTCTGCGGCCATACAGCCGCTGGTTCCCCGAGCTCCGTTCTGCTTCAGGAAGCAGGCCGATCTGCTCGTAGTACCGGATCGTCGGCACCTTCACCCCGGCAGCCTCGCCCAACTTTCCGATAGTCAGCATCAGATTCTCCTTGAAGCTATAGTTGCTAGAGACATTAGGTTCCTGATTCGATGAAAGCAACTGCCCGCTCAGCGGCAGGAGGAATGACGATGTCGGAAGCTGCACGCGAAACATCCTGTGACTGGACGGTGACGGGCATGGACTGCGGGTCCTGCGCGACCAAGATCAAGGATGCGGTGACGCGCCTGCCGGGGGTAAGCGGCGTCGAGGTTGGCATCATGTCGGAACGCCTGCGCTTGACGCTGGATGAGGGACAAACCGGGCGGGACAAGATCGAGAAGACCGTCCGTGCGCTTGGCTATGAGATTGCGCCGCGCGCCGCCGGTGCGAAGAAGGACTTCGTTTTGCCGGGGACCCAATCCGTACCTGAGCAGAGCGACATGTATGAAGATCATGATCACTCCGCCCAAGCTCCCGCTGGCCACGATCATTCTGGTCACGACCACGGCTCTAAGGCGGCCAGCACCAAGCGCGACGATAGCGGTCACGGCAGCCCCGGCCACGTTCATGACGACCCCGCCGACCGGGGCAAGCGCTGGTATCAGACCGCCAAGGGCAAGCTGGTCATCTTTACCGCCCTGCTGCTGGGTGCCGCCTGGGTCATCGAGTATCTTGCCCCCGAGATCGGTAAGTGGGCCTTCGTTGCCGCTTGCTTGATCGGCGTGGCTCCGGTAGCGCAGCGCGCCTTTGCGGCGCTGCGGATGGGACAGCCCTTCACCATCGAAAGCCTGATGACGATTGCCGCCGTCGGCGCGCTGTTCATCAACGCAGCGGAAGAGGCGGCACTGGTGGTGTTTCTGTTCGCCGTGGGCGAGGTGCTGGAAGGCGTGGCCGCCGGCAAGGCGCGAGACGGGATCCGGGCGCTGGCCAATCTTGTGCCGAAGACGGCGCAACTCGTTACAGGTGACAGCACGCGCGAGGTTCCAGCCGCAAGCCTGTCTGTGGGCCAGACAGTCCTTGTCCGCCCCGGTGACCGGATTCCGGCCGATGGCGAGATCGTGGATGGCACTTCGGGCGTGGACGAAAGCCCGGTCACCGGGGAAAGCGTGCCCAAGACGCGCGGCCCCGGGGACGCGGTTTTTGCCGGCGCAATCAACACCGAGGCGGCCCTGCGGGTCAAAGTGACCAAAGGTCCCGAGGACAACACCATCGCCCGCATCATCCGTCTGGTTGAAGAGGCCGAAGAGGCGCGTGCCCCGACCGAACGCTTCATCGACCGGTTCAGCCGCTGGTACATGCCTGCCATCGTCGCCGTCGCGGCGCTGGTCATCGTGGTGCCACCGCTGGTCTTCGGCCAGCCCTGGGACACTTGGGTTTACCGCGGCCTTGCCCTCCTGCTGATCGGCTGCCCTTGTGCGCTAGTCATCTCGGTCCCCGCCTCCATCGCTTCGGCCATGTCCACCGGGGCGCGGCGTGGCCTGTTGATGAAGGGCGGTGCCGTGATCGAAGCGGCGGCGAAGGTGGATGTTGTGACCTTCGACAAGACCGGGACGCTGACGCATGGTCGCCCGCAGGTGACGGATCTGGTGCCGTTCGGGACGACCACCGAAGCTGAACTTCTGGCCGTGGCGGCAGGCGTCGAGACCGGCTCGAGCCACCCGCTGGCGATTGCGATCCTGAACAAGGCCAAGGACGCTGGCGTTTCTGCGCTGCCCTCGCAAGACGCAAAGGCGCTGATGGGCAAGGGCGTTGTTGCAACCGTGGGCGGCGCTGCGGCCTATGTGTCCTCGCCCCGCTACGCGATGGAGCATGGCGGGCTGGATGGCCTTGGCCTTCGGCAGGCGACGATTTTTGAGGAGGACGGCAAGACCGCGGTCGCCGTGTTTCGCGAAAAGGCCCCGCTCGGTCTGATCGCCATGCGGGACGAGCCGCGTGCGGATGCGAAAGACGCGGTGCGCCAGTTGACGGCGATGGGGGTGACTGCGGTCATCCTGACCGGAGACAACCCGCGCACGGCCGCTGCGATCGCCGGAGGCCTCGGCCTGAAGTTCGAGGCCGACATGCTGCCTGAGGACAAGCTTGCCTACATCCGCGAGATCGGAAGTAAAGGCGGCGTGATGATGATCGGCGACGGCATCAACGACGCCCCCGCGCTCAAACAGGCAAGCGTTGGCGTGGCAATGGGATCGGGGACCGATGTGGCGCTGGAAACGGCGGATGCGGCCATACTTCGTGACCGGGTGACCGACATTCCCGCCACGATCCGTCTGTCGCGCGCAGCAATGGCCAACATCCGCCAGAATGTGACCATAGCGCTCGGGCTGAAAGCCGTCTTCCTCGTGACCTCGGTCTTTGGTCTGACCGGCCTCTGGATCGCGATCCTCGCCGACACGGGTGCAACCGTGCTTGTGACGCTAAACGCCCTGCGTCTGCTGCGGTTTAACCCGGAACGCGAGGGCTGAGCAGATGATCTCCGGTTTTGGCTGGGCCGCGCTGGCCCTTCTTTTCGGTTATCTGGCGCTGTTCTTCTGGGGCAGCGCCCTGGCCGCACAAGCGGCGGGGCGTCCGGTCTGGCTGTTTGCCCGTGCCACCGGGCGCGACCGGCTGGCGGCAATCGGTTTCCGCGCGGCCTTTGCATTCGCCTTCTTCGGGCCGCTCCTCTGGCTCGCCGTTCCCGCGCTCCACAAGGTTGACCCGCTCTGGACCGAGGGGCGTGCTGTCCTTCTAGGCTTGGTCGGGGTCTTTGTCGCAGGGCTTGGCGCGATGGTGGCCTTTGCCGCTCAGATGTCGATGGGATCATCCTGGCGCGTCGGCGTGGTCGGCGGCGAAACCGGCGATCTGGTCTCCGGCGGGCTTTACCGGTTCAGCCGCAACCCGACCTTTGTGGGACAAGCGGCACTGCTGGCAGGTGTTGCGATGGCGGTTCCCTCTTTCCCTACAATCCTCGCGCCAGTCCTGTTTCTCTGGTCGGCCAGCGCGCAAGTGCGGTCCGAAGAGGCCGCCCTGCGCATGGCAATCGGGCCCGACTATGATCGTTACGCCGCGTCGGTCCCACGCTGGATCGGCAGGAAGAGCAGGGCAGCAGAATGACAAGGGTGATGCTGATTTCGCTGATTGCTGCCGCAGTGGTGGCAGACCAGTTGACCAAGACCGCAGCGCTGTCGCTGCTGTCACAGGGGACTGCGGTCCCGGTCCTGCCGGGCTTCAACCTTTCCCTCGGGTTCAATACGGGCGCGAGCTTTGGCATGATGGGCGGGGTCATGGCAGGTAAGCCCCTCCTGATGGCGGCGCTGACGGGCGCGCTGACTCTTGCCTTCGCCGTCATGGCATTCCGGGCGCAGCACGCGCTGGAACGGGCAGGTTTTGCGTTGGTCGTGGGCGGGGCGCTTGGCAACATCATCGACAGGGTGCGGCAGGGTGCCGTGACCGATTTCCTTGATCTTTACTGGCGCGACTGGCACTGGCCCACGTTCAACGTTGCGGATATCTGCATCACCTTGGGCGCGGTCCTGATCCTTGCCGCCTCGCTTCCCCTTCGTCGCCGCAAGGAGCCGCTTCTTGACCAAAGCTGACCCGCAAACCCTGTCGCGCGACGACCTTACCTTGACTGCGGCCTTCCTGATCGCTCTGGCGGCCACGCTTGGTGCGCTTTTCATCGGTGAGGTGCTGGGCCAGATGCCCTGCACACTCTGCTGGTATCAGCGCATCGCCATGTTCCCCTTGGTGCCGATCCTTGGCCTGTCACTCTGGCGCGGCGATGGCATGGCGCGCGCCTACGCCTTGCCGCTGGTCCTGTCCGGGCTGGCGCTGGCGGCCTGGCATTCGGGCCTTTACGCAGGGTTCTTGCCCGCGCCGGTCGTGCCCTGCACCGAAAATGGCCCCTCCTGCACCGGCGAGGCGCAGATGATCCTTGGCCTGCCGATCCCCTATCTCTCAGCGGTCGCCTTTGCGGCGATCCTTGCCTGTCTCATGCTGCCGAAAGGACACCGCCCATGAACCGCCGCACGCTTATCCTTGGAGCCTCCGCACTTGGTGTTGCTGCCTTCGCGGGTGGCGCCTTCGTCCTGAAGCAGCGCCGCGACGCCGAGGCAGAAGCGGCGGCCGCCGCCACGCCAACCGAAGATCAGGCACTGTTGGTCCGTGACTATTCCCCCAGCTTCGGCCCCGCAGATGCGCCCGTCACACTGGTTGAATTTTTTGACCCCTCCTGCGAGGCCTGCCGTGCCTACCACCCGGTGGTGCAGGAAATCCGGCGGCAGTTCCCGACGCAGGTCCGCGTCGTGCTGCGCTACACCGTTTTCCACGAAGGCTCGGACGAGGCTGTGCGCATCCTCGAGGCTGCGCGGATGCAAGACAAGTTCGAGCCTGTCCTCGATGCACTTCTTGAGCAGCAGCCTGGCTGGGCTGTTCATGGCTCGCCTGAGATGGATGTGGCATGGGAGATTGCCGGGGCTGCGGGCCTTGATCTCGAAAAGGCCGAGACCGACCAGTTCTTCCCGGGAATCACTGGTATCCTGAATCAGGATGCGGCCGACGTGGAAGCCTTGGCTATCCGCCAAACGCCAACCTTCTTCCTTAATGGCAAACGGCTGGAGAATTTCAGCGCCGACAGCCTCATCGCCGATGTGCGGTTCGCGGTCGAGAATAGCTGACGGCCTTTAGGACCGGTTGGCGAAGGCCGAAAACAGGGCCAGCGTCCGCTCGCTGACATGGTGCTCGATGCCTTCCGCATCGCGTTCCGCTGTCTCGGGGTCAAGGCCGAGGCTGATGAGAAAGCGCAAGACGATCTCGTGCCGACGCCGGCATTCTTTGGCCAGCGCGCGGCCCGCGTCTGTCAGAAAGACCGACCGATACTTCGCGCGGGTGATCAGCCCCTCGCGCGCGAGACGGTCCAGGGTCTTGCTCACGGTCGGCACCTTCACGCCAAGCCGGGCGGCGATGTCCACCGGGCGCGCCTCGCCCTGATCGTGGATCAGTTCGGCGATCAGTTCGACGTAGTCCTCGGCCAGTTCATTGCGCCGGGCTTCGCGCACACCCTGAAACGCCCCGGCGCGCAGGTCCGCGGGCCGGTCATCCGACGTGGCATGGGTTTCAGGATCTAACTCTGTCATCCGTGCAGTGTCGCACGGGATGGATTGACAAGTAAAGGCGCGGGGCAGAATGTTAGCATTGTCTAACTTTATGTGCCACGTCTTGTAGGGATCGTGGTCAAGCCGGGAGTGCCACGAGCCATGACGACCAATGCCTGGCGGCAGGAAAGCGAGACCCCCTCCCTTTCCGAAGTCTTCCGCACCATCGCGGTCGGAAACGGTGGCACCAGCCGGTTCCGCCGGTTCCTCGCCTTCATAGGCCCCGGCTACCTGGTGGCGGTGGGCTATATGGACCCCGGCAACTGGGCGACCTCGCTCGCGGGTGGCGCGGCGTTCGGTTACACGCTCTTGTTCGTCGCGCTTCTGTCGAACATCATGGCGATCCTCCTGCAGTCTCTCTGCGCGCGGCTGGCGGTAGCCTCGGGCCGCGATCTGGCGCAGGCCTGCCGCGATGCCTTTCTGAAATGGATGTCTGTACCACTCTGGATCTTTGCCGAACTGGCGATCATCGCAACCGATCTGGCCGAGGTGATCGGCACCGCCATCGGCCTGAATCTGCTCTTCGGGATTCCGCTGGAGATCGGCATCTTCATCACCGCCGCCGATGTGTTCCTGATATTGTGGCTGCAGAACAAGGGCTTTCGCTGGATCGAGGCGCTGATCATCTCGCTGATGGCGCTGATCGCCGCCTGCTTTGTCGTGCTGATCGCGCAGGCCGACCCGGTCTGGGGCGAGGTCATCGCAGGCTTTGCCCCAAGCCGCGAGATTTTCAACAACCCGACAATGCTCTACCTCGCGCTTGGCATCATCGGGGCGACGGTCATGCCGCATAACCTCTATCTGCATTCGGGCATCGTGCAGACCCGCGCCTATGGCATGGACCTGCCCGCCAAGCGCGAGGCGCTGCGGCTGGCGACATGGGACAGCACTATCGCCCTAATGTTCGCGCTGACGATCAATGCCTCGATCCTGATCCTTGCCGCCGCGGCTTTCTACACCGTGGGTCAAAACGATGTGGCTGAGATCGACAAGGCGCATCTGTTGCTGGAGCCCTTGCTCGGCTCCTCGCTGGCGCCGGTCCTGTTCGGCGTAGCGCTTTTGTGCGCGGGCCTGAACTCCACTGTCACCGCCACAATGGCCGGGCAGATCGTGATGGAAGGCTTCATCAACTTGCGCATCGCCCCTTGGGCGCGACGCCTGATCACCCGGGGCCTTGCGATCATCCCGGCGATCTTCGTGATTCTGCTCTACGGCAGCGGCGGCGTAGGCGAACTGCTGATCCTGAGCCAGGTCGTGCTGTCATTCCAGCTTCCCTTCGCCATTGTGCCCTTGGTGATGTTCACCGCCAGCCGCGCCAAGATGGGCGAACTGGTCGCCCCCCGCTGGCTGACCGGCCTTTGCTGGCTGATCGCCGCCGTGATCATCGTGCTGAACGTGAACCTGCTGTCGACCGTGCTACTGGGCTGAGGACACTTGACCTAGCGAAAGCAAGCAAACATCAGCCCGCCTTCCGCCCAGCTTTCGGGCGACGTCAGCCTGATGCGTTCAGAAAGCCATAGACCTAGATCAGCAGCACCTGAGTGCCAACCTGCGCCAAATCATAGAGTTCAATGACATGCTCATTGTAGAGGCCGATGCACCCGTTCGATGATCTACGACCTATCTTCCGGGTATCATGGGTGCCGTGGATCAAATAGGCAGGCCAGGAAAGATACATTCCGCGGACACCAAGAGGGTTGTCCTTGGCGCCGCCCTCGACCATTTTCGGCCAGTCCGGGTTGCGCTCCAACATCGAAGCCGTCGGACGCCACGGTGGGTTCACGGCCTTGCGGACAATTTCGGTCCGTCCGAGCCGCGTCAGTTCCTCGGACAAAGGGACTGAAGAGGGATAGAGCCGGTAGATCGACTGATCCTCTGACCAATAATGCAGCGCGCGTGACTTGGTGTCCGCCAGAATCGCACCGCCCTTAGTATTCTCAAAATAGTCCCGCCACTGAGGCATCCGGAAGCTGGACACGTTGTTCCGCACGCTGCCGGATACAGGAGCCTGAAACTCGGTCGTGCCGTCCTGCGCCAAGGCTGGTAAGGCCGCAAGACTCGCCATCCCGACTGCTCCGCCCATCAAGGCCCGTCGCCCGATCCGATCATCGGCCATGGATCACTCCTTAATCTAGGTTTTGGAATGGTGAGTAACGATCTCTTGCCAGCGGGACAAATCAAAGAGCCGTTAGCGGCGCACGGTTTGGGCCGCAAGCGCGCCAAGCTCCGCGCCGTTCATCTTGCGAGGCTTCGGATCGGCCCCTCGAAGTCGACCAACAGGTCTCGACACTCTGACATTGCCGTGATCCAGAAACGCATACCTTGCACCTCAAGTAGCTATAGCAATTAGCCCTCGCGTCTCAAGACGGGGGCTTTCGCAGGATTGATCACTTCAGACGCACATCCCCGTTACGGCGGAAAGCTGATTCAAGTTCTGCCCAGCTTGGGCATGGCCCTGGCCGCTGGCGCCGTACTTGTCTTGGCCTTGCCACCATATTCGATCCTGCCCTTTGCGCTGATCGCCTTCGCAGTGCTGGTAATTATGTTGCGTGGCACGTCGTGGCCTGTCGCGTTTCGACTGGGATATCTGTTTGGATTGGGCCAATTCATACCCGGGCTTTTCTGGATCACCGAAAGTTTTCAGGTCGAGGCGGACCGGTTCGGATGGTTGGCCTTGCCTGCCGTCCTCGGTCTTGCGGCACTGCTGGCAGTGTTTCCGGCGGTCGCCTGTGCCCTTGCCGCCCGAATGGCGCGCGCCGGATTGCCGCTGGCCCTTTCGCTCGCGACAAGCTGGACCGGCCTTGAATGGCTCCGGGGGCACGTTCTGACGGGGTTTCCTTGGAATCTTGCCGCCTACACGCTGGCCGACTGGTTGCCTTTCGCACAAGTGGCCTCCCTGGTCGGCAGCTATGGGCTGGGGTTCCTCTTGGTGCTTTGTTCGGCACTGGTCGGGCTGGCTTTCCGCGCGCCTGCTCGCAGGTTGCAGGTCATCCGTTTCGCCAGCGCCACCGCAATTGCGGTCACCGTGGCCGGTTTCGGCGTTGCGCGCCTTGCTTTATCAGTTCCCTCGTCAGAGCGCGGCGCACATATCCGCGTCGTGCAACCGAACATCGCGCAAAGCGCCAAATGGGACGAAGGATCCCGGAAGGCCAACATCCTCCGACTTCTCTCGCTTTCTGCACGCCCCGGCGACTACGATATCCTGCTTTGGCCAGAAACTGCATGGCCAGGGTTTCTCGCCGAGGACACTGGGGCCCGCGTCATGCTTGGGTGGCTCTTGCCGAATACTGCCGTCCTATTGGCTGGCAGTCCTGAGCGGGAGGTCACCGCTGACGGGACGGTGTACCGAAACGCTGTGCTCGCCATTGCGCCGGACGGTTCCGTCCTGACGCGCTACGCAAAGCATCACCTTGTTCCCTTTGGCGAATATGTGCCGTGGCGGAGTGTCCTGCCATTTCAGCGATTGGTCGAATCTCTAGGTGATTTCCTCCCCGGTCCGGGTCCCCGCACCCTTGCATTTGGCCCACATCCCTATGCGGGCATCGCGATCTGCTACGAGATCATCTTTCCCGGCCACGTTGTCGATGATGCCATCCGACCGGACTGGATCTTCAATGCGACCAACGACGCCTGGTTCGGCACCTCCATTGGTCCAAAGCAACATCTGGCGTCAGCTCGGATGCGGGCCATCGAAGAGGGGCTACCTCTCGTGCGGGCCGCAAATACTGGAATTTCGGCAGTGGTCGATGCCTACGGCAAAACACAGGCGATCCTGGACATCGAGACTTCTGGCGTAATCGACATGCGTTTGCCGAGGCCTCTACCACCGACCCCTTACGCCCGTCTTGGCGACTGGTCCGTGCTTCTTCTTGCACTCGGCTCTTGGGGGGTTTTCGCTTTCTGGGTTTGGCGCGAAATGACTGTGGTGAAAGGAAGCCAGAAATGATCGGACCAGTTTTCGGGATCGTCGGATTCCTGTGTGGCTACTATCTCGCCCAAAAACGCGGCGGCAAGACGCTTGACCGCCTGCAGTATGGCGCAGGCTTCGGCATCGCTTTCGGGCTGTTCGGCACCCTCCTCGGCATTGCCCTCGCCAGATTTCTTGGGGCGGCCTGATCGGCGAAACCTCGCCGGTGCTGCACTCTTCACCTTTTTGTCGGTTGAACCTCTAGTTGCTCGAGGTTTTAGACCGCACGCTGTTCTCATCATCTGGACTGTTCATGCGTCTTCGTTCTCTTCAGATCATACTTTGGGTCGCCGCGACGGCGGCGGTCCTTGCTTTCGCGGCGGTGCGGTGGTGGCCGGCAACGGACGACACCCAAGCAGCAGCTTCTGTCTTCACGCCCGCCTTCGCGCTTGCTGACAGCGAAGGTCGCATCCGCACGACGGACGAATTCCGTGGAAAATTCCTATTGGTGTTCTTCGGCTTCACAAGCTGCCCGGATGTCTGTCCGACTACGCTATCCGAAGTCGCGCAAGTCATGGATGACCTTGGATCTGACGCAGGATCGGTGCAGCCAGTTTTCATCTCGATCGATCCAGAACGGGACAGACGGCTTGGGCTGGCTGATTACACCAAAGCCTTCCATCCAGCGATCCTCGGCTTGGCCGGCAGCGAGGCCGAAACGCAGGCTGCGGCCGCAAGCTTCAAGATCTTCTATGAGCGGGAGGCCGATACCGCTTCGCAAGACGGGTACACGATGGCGCACAGTCCCGGCCTCTATCTCATCGGCCCGGATGGCGCGTGGCTGCGTCAATTCACCTACGGCACACCGGCGGCCGAAATCCTTTCCGACCTTCAATCGAGACTTTGACCCATGAATCACTTTCTTCTTGCTGCAGCCCTGACCCTCTCTGCACCTGCCGCGATGGCCTGCGAGACTGTAGCCATCGGCGATCTGACGGTTGAGCACGCCTGGTCCAAGGCGACCATCGGCGCGGGGCGTCCCGGCGTCTTCTATGTGGAGATCACGAACACCGGATCGACCGACGACGCGCTGGTTGGCATCGCGACGCCTGCAGCTGGTATGCCGATGCTGCATGAGACTGTCGTTCAGGACGGCATCGCATCAATGCCGCATGCGATGTCCATCCCTGTGCCGGCCGGCCAGAGCGTGCAGCTTTCGCCTGGCGGATACCACGGCATGCTGATGGGTCTGACGACAGCCCTGAAGGAAGGCGACAGCTTTCCGGTCACCCTCACCTTTGAAAAGGCCGGAGAGGTCACGGTGAATGTCGATGTCCTTTCGTTGCGCGCGGAGGGTCCGGATTGCGCCGACGCAGGGCAATAATCCTCGGCGCTGGAGGGGCCATCGGAGCCGTCGCCTTCATGCTGGGCGTCGGGGCTTATCGCACGCGCAATAGGCCAGCTCTCAGCGAGGTCCTGCCCTTGCCCATCGGCGAGATGTCCTGGGCATTGACCGACCACCGGGATCAGTCCGTTCGACCCACAGACTGGGCCGGTCACCCGGTCATGGTGTTCTTCGGCTTCACCTGGTGCCCCGACGTCTGCCCGACCACATTGAGCGACATATCGCTCTGGCTCGAGGATCTGGGAGCCGACGCGAACCGTTTGATCGTGGCGCTGATTTCGGTCGATCCGGAACGCGACACGCCCGCTGTCCTTGCGGACTACGTCAGCAGCTTCGACCCACGCATCATCGGGTTGACGGGTCCCGCCGACGAGGTGGCAAAGGCGGCCGCAGATTTTCGCGTAACCTATCGCCGTGTCGACAAGGATGGCGGCGACTACACGATGGACCACACCGCCGGTGTGTTCCTGTTCCACCCCGATGGGCGCTTTGCCAGCATCATCGACTTCCATGAAGACCGGCGCTTCGCCGTTCCCAAAATCCGCCGAACCCTCAGTTGAAAGGTCATTCTGCCAGATGATCCGCTCTGCATTTCTGATCCTTGCTGTCGCATCTCTCGCCCCGCTCCAGGCAGTGGCAGATCCTCCGACGGCGCATTTGCCGATGGCATTCGAAGCGATAATCGCCGCCGGTGACACTTTGGACAGTGTCCTTGGACACGCTGGAGTCCCCCCGACGATCCGGGCAGAAGCCGCACTGGCACTCTCGGGAGTGTATGATCTGACGGACCTGCGACCTGGCCACCGGATCGAATGGACTGCGGCGTCCGCTGATCCGGCATCGCTGACACGCCTTTCATTGTTCGTGGAAGATGGAGTGGAAATTGCTCTCACCTTCGACGGGCTGATAGCAGCACAACGGCTTGACCCACCGGTTCGTGTGATGCACCGGAGTGAGACCTTGACCCTCAACGGAACCCTTTACGACGCCTTGACGGCCCGAAATGCACCGGAACGCTTTGCGGTTGACCTAACCGCACTTCTTGCGGGCCAGGTCGATTTCAGGCGCGACCTCAAAGGTGGAGAGACCTTCGCGCTGGTCTGGCAGGAAGATCAGCTTCCCGATGGCACCATCGCGGGAGAGCCGCGCCTGAGTTACGCTCGGCTGGAGCTTACTGATCGCGTCCTCGAACTCGTTGCGACCGAAGCCGCCGGCCCGATCATCGTCTTTGAAGATGGCGAAGCCGTGCAGCGTTCAGCGGCACCCATCCTTGGTGCACGACTGTCGTCCGTCTTTGGGCGCCGGAACCATCCCGTGTTGGGTGGGGTTCGCATGCATACCGGGATTGATTACGCGGCACCCGTGGGAACCGAAGTCTCGGCGACCGGCGCCGGGCGGGTGACCTTTGCGGGTACGATCCGTGGCTATGGCACCACGATCGACATCGATCACGGCGGCGGGGTCGTCACGCGCTATGCACATCTTTCCGAAATTGCCGAAGGCGTTCGCGAGGGGATGCGTGTCAAGGCTGGAGACGAGATTGGCGCGGTCGGGGCGACAGGTCTCGTGAGCGGCCCCAACCTTCACTACGAAGTCCGTGTTGACGGCAGACCGGTCGACCCTAAGGACCAGGACGCCTTGCCGGAACAGGAGATCGCTTCGGCAGATGATCTCAATGCGCTCGCCACTTGGCGCAGCGAAACTGGCTTCATTTCAGGAACTGACGGAGAACGCGGATGACGGAATTTCGTATCGGCCGCCGCGAGGTCATCCTTGCAGCAACAGCCTTTGCCGTAACCCCTGCCGCCAAAGCTCAGGCAGAGGAAGAACCGCCAATCCATGTCGTCAAGGGGCGTGGCTGCGAGTGCTGTGAAGCATGGGTCGACTATCTGCGGGAGCAAGGCTTCACGGTTACGGATGAGGTGTCGATGGGAACGTTGCTGATCCGCTTCAAGATGGACCAGGGCATTCCAGCAAAGGCATTTTCCTGCCACACGGGGACCGTTGACGGCTATGCTCTCGAAGGCCATGTCCCGGCTGCGGACATCCGAAGGCTCCTGGACGAGCGTCCTGATGCAGTTGGTCTTGCCGTGCCCGGCATGCCTTACGGCTCCCCCGGCATGGGATCAGAAGACAGTCGGGACGCCTATGACGTCCTGCTGGTTGGCCGGGATGGAAGTCTCGAGATCTTCACGAGCTATCAGGCAGCCTGATCTGTCCATCTTCGAACCCAACGGGCTAGGCAGGGATTTAATCAAGGGAATGGCGACCGATCAAAGCAGATCCGATATCTGACGGACAGCCTCGTCGCTTCCCCAGTCGAAGGGGCCCTGAAGCCGCCCGATTTCACGCGTCTCGCGGTCGATCAGAAGCGTCGTCGGCAGTCCGATGAAGGCCAAAGCCAGTTGAACCCGCAGCGGTTCCGCCCAGTAGAGCGGTAGGTTTACAAGCCCGATCTCATCATAGAAACCTCGGCCCCTTTCGATCCCGCCCTCGTCGATGCAAAGGGGTAGCACCGCAAAATCCGGGCCTCCAAGCAGCCCTTCCAAACGGTCGAGTGCCGGCATCTCTTCCCGGCAGGGCGGGCACCACGTCGCCCAGATGTTCAGAAGGATCACACGCCCGGCAAAGTCCCCAAGAACCCTGGTGGTTCCTGCTTCATCCTGGATAGGCGGGGAAAGCAGAGGCTGCGGGTCCTTTCGCAGCCGGAAAGGCGGCCGCGCCTGGGCGGGCCCCGCAATGAAGCCCGCTACAAGACCGACAAGGAGAGGTCGACGACCCATCTGAACAGGCATTGGCTTTTCCCTTCGCGGAAGGTCGGACCCGCAGGCAATCTGCGGGCCCGGATCGTCGTCAGGCCGAAACCGCGAACTCAGTCATCATGCCTGTCGAGAGATGCGGCATGTGATGGCAATGCAGCATCCACCGCGCCGCTTCACCCGCATCCACCGCGACCGTCACCATCCCCATCGGCGGCACATGAACGGTGTCACGAACAGCACCCGCGATCCGGGTCTGGCCCACGCCGACCACCTGGAAAGCGTGGCCATGCAGGTGCATGGGATGTGCCATCATTGACATGTTGTGGAACATGATCTCGACACGCTCGCCGGTTTTCGCGGTCACCGGGGAATGTTTGCCCCAGGTCTGCCCGTTGATGGTCCAGACATAGGGCATCATCGAACCGCCCAGCATCAACATCGGCTGCGACGATGCCGCGCGCTCTGGCAGTGGGGTGACGGCGCGCAGGACCGCTTCCTGCGTCAGATCGGCGCTGAAGGCAGGATGGTCGGCGTCGGACATGTCGGCGACCTTCGTCACCGTGGCCCCCGGCGTCGCAAGGACGAGACCCGTCCGCTCTCTTGCACCCTCGCGCAAGGCGAGGACCGGGAATGCCCCGCCTTCGGCCGGAACATCAAGCTCGATGTCGAGCCGTTGACCCATCGCGATTCCGAATCGGCTGCCAGGAAGAGGCTGCACCGGCTCGCCGTCCACGGCGACCAGCCGCCCGGTTAGCGCGCCGGTGTCGATCCAGAACACCGTCGCGGCGGCCGCGTTGATCACCCGAACAAGGACCTTGCTGCCTTTGTCCACTTGGACGACTTCGGGGTAGTCCAGCGTCCGGTCATTGGCAAGGTAGGCATCAAAGTTGTAGTCGTTCAGGTCCATAGCCATGCCGTCCATGCCCGGCATGGACATCATGTCTCCCTGACCCACTGCGCCCATGTTCATGCCAGAGTGGTCCATTCCTCCTTGCGCCATCTGGCCATGGTCCATGCCGGCCATTGACGCGCCACCCGTAATCTCTGCCAGCACCTCCGCAGGCGGCTTGAACGAAAAGTCGTGCAGGAACAGCGTCACGTCCTGCCGATCGGCCGCAACGTCCTCGGGTCGCCGCACGATCAAAGGCGCGGCCAGCAGCAGCATCTCATGCGCGGGGATATGCGCATGCATCCAATGGGTACCCGGGCGCGCGGCAAAGTCATAGGCGCGGCTTTCGCCCGGTTGCAGCGTGGTCATGGGCATGTCCGGCACGCCGTCTTGAGCGTTTGGCGGGATCTGTCCGTGCCAATGGATGATGGTCGGCTCAACCAAAGTGTTCGTCAGATCGACGGCGAATGCCTGACCCGGGTCCAGGACCAATCCAGACCGGCCGTTGCCGTCCATCAGCCCCCAGACGGTGGCGGCCCTGCCCCGAACATCGAGCGTCCGGGTCGTCGCCGTCAGCGATATGCGGGCTGATTGGGCACGGGCGCGCGAAGCCAGCATAAGTGAGGCGGCAGTAGCCGCAGAAGCGGCCAGAAAGCCGCGGCGAGAGAGCGTAATCATGCGAATTCTCCTGTATCGCAACGTGAAAAGACTGAAGGCCCCGACAAAGCGGAACCATAGTGTCAGATCAACGTGCGTTTCGGAGGTGGGCCAGGTGGCGGGAGCGCCAGCGATGCGGCCAGCAGGTCGTTGTTCAGGTTGATTTTAACCGAACGCGCGATGGCGACGACGCCCGGGCTTAGTGCGGGAAGAGCTGCGGCTGCAAAAAGACAATGTTGCTGGCAAAGCAGACGTTGTGCATCGTCAATCGGGCTGCCTGCGGATGACATATGCGCGACATGGCCAGCCATCGCCATCATTTGCTCATGGTCTGCCTGAGACTGTTGCCGGCCATCCGCGAAGGCAAGCATCGGCAGGATCGCCGCCAGAAGATAGGCGGCGAGGATCAATGCACGCATAGGAAACGACGAACGGGTCATGCTCTCGCTTGTATCAGCGTGGTCTGGTCCCGTCATCTGACAGTTTGGTGTCTGGACCACATGGCCATAGCATCGACTGCAGCAGAATTGCCGCGTTTTCCTTCGTGTTGACTTGATAGCGCAGAGTTTACTGGCAGCCGAACGAAGGTCGCGAAAACTATCAATGATCTGACGGGACACGCCATGAAACGATTGTTCTTCGCCCTTTTCGCACCTCTGTTTCTGTCCGCCTGCGGCGCCGAACCGATTTGGGCCCCTGATGAGGCCGTGGCCGAGGCGCGCTATGAACATGTCGGCCCGACCTCGGTCACGCTCTATACCGTCCTGTCGACCCGCAGCGGCACCGGTGCGCATGCCGGGCTTTTGATCAATGGCTCAGAGCGTGTCCTCTTCGATCCGGCGGGAACCTGGCGACATCCGAAGCTTCCGGAGCGCAACGATGTCCATTTCGGGATCACGCCGAAGATGGTCGACTTCTACATCGACTACCATGCCCGCGAAACTTACGACGTTGTTGAGCAGACGATCATGGTTTCGCCAGAAGTTGCGGACCTGATCATGGCGCGTGCCAAAGCGTACGGCGCGGTGCCCAAGGCGAACTGCACAATTGCAATATCGCGCGTACTTGACGGCGTTCCCGGCTTCGAAAGCCTGCCAATGACCTGGTTTCCGAAACGGATGATGGAAGGTTTCGCAGATTTGCAGGGCGTTCAGACCCGCCGGGTTACGGACGATGACGCAGATGAGAATCACGGCGTCCTTCTGGTGCAGGCCGGGGACGCGCGTCTTCAGTAGTTTCTTAGTGATCAAGCCTATTGGGAGCCATACTACGCTCGCCACGCCCGGCCTTTGGCAGTATTTTGCAAAGACACATAAAATGGGGCATATGATGATCCTTGCGCGCCGAACTCTCCTTCTTGTCGGACCGGCCATCCTTGCCATGAGCACTGTGCCTTTGCTGGCCGAAGGGGACGAACGGATCCATGTGGTGAAGGACCTTGGCTGCCCCTGCTGCAACGCTTGGATCGGCCACCTGCGCGAAAACGGCTTCAACGTCAGCTTTGAAGAGCGCAGTGTCGAAGACCTCGCGGCCTACAAGCGGGAGCGCGGCATCCCGGAGAACCTGTCGTCCTGCCACACGGCGACCATCGGCGACTACACCATCGAAGGGCACGTTCCAGCAGCGGATATCCGCAGGCTGATGGCCGAACGCCCCTTGGCGGTAGGACTTTCCGTTCCGGGCATGCCATTCGGCTCACCGGGAATGGGACCAGAGACAGAGCGTCAGGCTTATGACGTGGTCCTGGTCGGTCAGGACGGAAGCAGTACGGTCTTCACCAGCTATCCGGCGGCGTGAGATCCCCACCCGGTACACGCCGCGCCAGACACCACAGGATCATCTTGGCAAGCCGACCTCGGATGCTTGCCAGGCTTCCAGAAGCTCATCCCGCGGCCCCGCCCCGTCAAGCGGTCTGATCGCGATGTCCAACCTGCGCGCCGCGTGATAGGTAAGCGCTGTCCCGATCACACTGTGACGGGGTAATTCCACGGGAGCAGGTCGTCGATCTGGCTTTGCTTGTGGCCTTGAACGATGGCGGTGAGCGTTGCCGTCAGCCATGCGTGGGGATCGATGCCGTTCATCTTGCAGGTTTCGATCAGCGAGGCGATGACGGCCCAGTTTTCGGCTCCTGCGTCGTGTCCTGCGAAGAGGGCGTTCTTGCGGTTCAGGGCGATGGGGCGGATGGTGCGTTCGACGGTGTTGTTGTCGATCTCCGCGCGGCCATCGGTGAGGAAGCGTCCCAGTCCGTCACGGTATTTGGCGATGTAGGTGAGTGCTTCGCCTAAGGGCGATTTGGCCGAGGCGCGGGCGCGGTGATGCGTCAGCCAGTCGTCGATGCGGGCGATGATCGGGGCGGAGCGATCCTGCCGGACGGCCAGTCGGGTTATGGGGTCTTGGCCGCGGATTCCGGCCTCGATGGCGTAGAGATCGCGGATCAGTGCCACACCTTCCTCAGCAATCGGCGCGGGCCCGGTGCGGGTGATCTCGATCAGCTTACGGCGGGCATGGGCCCAGCAATATGCGAGTTGGATGCCCGGACCGATCCTGTCCGCTGCGATCAGGCGGTTGTATCCGGCATAGCCATCCACTTGCAGGATGCCGCCAAAACCCTGCAATATCCGCTCGGCATGCTGTCCACCGCGACCGGGAGCATAGGTGAAGACAACGCCAGGTGGAGCTGCACCGCCCCACGGTCGATCATCACGGGCCAAGGCCCAGAAGTATCCCGTCTTGGTTTTTCTTGCACCCGGGTCGAGCACCGGGGCGCGGGTCTCGTCCATGAAGAGCTTGGTTGATCGCTTCAGGTCCGCCATCAGGGCATCATGCACGGGGCGGAGTTCGAAGGCGGCGCGGCCCACCCAATCGGCAAGCGTGGATCGGTCGAGATCGACGCCCTGACGGCTGTAGATCTGGGCCTGCCGGTAAAGCGGAAGGTGATCTGCATACTTGCTGACCACCACATGGGCGACCGTGGCTTCGGTCGGCATGCCGCCCGGGATCAGCCGCGCAGGGGCCGCCGCCTGTGCAACGCCATCGGTGCAGGACCGGCAGGCATACTTCGGACGGCGGATGACGATGACACGGAACTGGGCGGGCACGATGTCGAGACGTTCCGACACGTCCTCGCCAATGCAATGCAGGCAACCACCGCAGGCGCAAGTCAGGCTGTCCGGTTCGATGACCTCTTCGATGCGCGGCCCCCTCTCACGGTTTGCAAGCAAACCGTTGCCGGGCAACGGGTGCTTGGGCAGCGATCCACGGTTGGCAGAACGCCGTTTGGCGGGGCGCTTGGCGGCGCGATCCTCGGCATCCTCTTCGGCATGGATCATAGCCATGGCCGTTTCCAGATCTTCCAACGCCAGTTCGAATTGGTCCGGATTACTCTTCTCCGATTTCCGGCCGAAGACCGCCTGCTTGAAGGCCGCGACCAGCTTTTCCAGATGTGCAATGCGCTCGTCCTTGCGCTTGTCGCGCGCATCCGCGGCGATCAGCATCGCCTTCAGCGCAGCAATTTCTTCAAGCAGATCAGCGGTCTTCGGCATGGCAGGTTTTTACCAAACCACCATGGGCTATGCCTCTGGAAAGAGCCGACTGAGTCATCCTGCCGCAGCCTTGAACGGCTCATTCCACCGCTTCGGGAGCCTTCGCCTCGATGGCCCGAACCCGTCGCCAGTCCAGACCTGCAAACAGCGCCTCAAATTGCGCGTGGTTCATCAGCATCAACCCGTCCTTCACGGCAGGCCAGGTGAAGCTGTGCTCCTCCAGCCGCTTGTATGCCATCACCAGACCGGTGCCGTCCCAATACAAGAGCTTCAGCCGATCCGCTTTTCTGGCGCGGAAGACGAAGACCGTTCCGGTGAACGGGTCCTTGCGCAGCTCGTTCTTCACCATCGCGGCCAGGCTGTCGTGCCCCTTGCGGAAGTCGATGGGCTTCGTCGCCACCATGATCCGCACCCGGTTCGACGGGAAGATCACGGGCGGGCCTGCAGAGCCATAACCAGTTCCGCGACCCGTGTCGCAGGCGTGGCAGCATCCAGGCGCACCGTCACAGGCCCAATCATCAGATCAATCGACGCAATCGTGACCGGTGTCGTGACCGACTGCGGCGAAGCCACAGGTGCTGCGAACTCTGCCCCCGCAACCTCGGGCACAACCAGCTTGCCCTTCCGAGCCAACGTCCGCCAAGACGACAGGTGGTTCGCCTTCAGCCCATGCCTACGCGCCACCTCGTTCACCATGATCCCGGGAACCAGCGTCTCCGCCACCACTCGTCCCTTCGCCTCATCCGACCATCGCCGCTTCGCCGCCGGGGCCGCCAGCAACTCCACAAACCCAACGGCCTCCATACTGCGCTCCCGATGGACTCCCACCGACACCTCCCCTGCAAATCTCCGCACGGGCCGCATCGCAGATTACAGATTCAGCGGGAAGGTGGGGCCAGAACAGCGCTTACCGTGATAGGCTGAGGCGGCCAAAAGACCGGGCTCTTTGCCGTAGGCGAGCCGGTAGCGTGCAATGAAACCTTCCATGCGGTCATCACCATTCCAGCCCTCCGCAAGGAGTGCTTGCACCAGAACGGTGCTTGCACGGCTGTACTTGCTCGCCGCGTCGTCGGCGGCCGGCTTCAGTCCAAGGACTACGACGACATCAGCCGGCTCGTCTGGTGAGCCAGTCAACTCCTGGACCAGTCCGGTGGCTTCCGCCGGAAGCGGAAGAACCTGCACGTCGACGCCGCCCAGATGCCCGTCAGAGGTTTCGTTTGGGTGCCCGTCCCGCTCGTCGGAAGCCAGTAGGAATCCTCGGACAGCCTCCGCAAGGTCTTGCTCAACATTCTCACCGACGACGAGAATTCCTGCGGTGAACGAATGCGCTGCCGCAATTCCAGACAGAGCGATCCAGAGTACCGCCGCGAGGGCCGGGACGGCCGGGATCGTCCTGCGAGCAGAGAAGGCGGTGCAACGGGTGCATTCCGAAGCGCGTCGTTTCGAACCACTCATTCTGATGCCCGAACAGAAGTCACGATTTCGGAAAGCTGCGCCTTTTCAACAAAACCCGGGACCAACTGATCGCCCACGACAAAGGATGGCGTCCCGTTGAATCCGAGCGCCTCAGCCAGACGCATCGAGGTTGCAATGTGCTCGTCGATCTCAGGCGCCTGCATGTCTGCCTTGAGTCTGTCCAAGTCCAAGCCGATTTCGCCGGCGACACGCAGCACCGTGTCGGCTTCTACCTTGCCACGCATGCCCATCAGAGCGTTGTGGAGCTCAGCATACTTGCCCTGCTTTCGGGATGCGAGTGCGGCGCGTGCGGCAAAGGCAGATCCCTCGCTGAGGATTGGCCATTCGCGCATCACCAATCGGATGTTGCCGTCTTCGGCCAGAAGAGCGTCGACTTCCGGCATGGCGCGCTTGCAGTAGGGGCAGTTGTAGTCAAAGAACTCGACCACCGTGATATCGCCCTCCAGATTGCCTAGAACCGGTGCGTTGGGGTCACGTTCCAATGTGTCCCGCTCGTTGGCCAATACTGCGGTTGCGGTGGCTGCCTGTGCTTCCGCTTGCCGTTCTTCGAGGGCCTGGAGCGCCTCGAGGATCAGTTCGGGGTTTTCGCGCAGGGCCTCTGCCACGAGAGCTTTGATGCGTTCATCCGAGACCTCCTGCGCGAAGGACGGTAAAGCAACTTGGAAACTGAAGACACTGGCTAGCAGCAGGGATTTCATTCGCATCGGGCGGACCTTTCATTTCGTACATTCTTTGAGAGTTGATGCTTCCTCAAGTGACTAGAGGGGCAAGTCCAAACTTGGACCAATAGCCTATTGTTCGGGCCAGGCATCATGGCGCGAGGGCCTCGGTGGCGCTGCGCTCTGCTTGCGTGGCGCGGATGCCGTCGGGCCAAGTCGATTTGATGTAATCCAGAACAGCTTCGATATCCTCGTCCGTCAGACGGTCGCCGAAAGCCGGCATGCCGGAGGTGAAGGCAACGCCCATTTCGTCAAGGACCGCTTGCCCGCCGCGTTTGATGTAGTCGCGCAGCATGATGTCGCCGTGATGCCAGGTGTGGCCGTTCGCGTCATGCGGCGGGGCGGGATAGGTCCCGTCCTCATTCGCCGACCGCCAGTCGGGATGTCCTTCTAGATCGGCGCCGTGGCACGACGCGCATTCCGCCCGATAGATGGCGCGACCTTGTTCGAGATCCGGGCTATTGTGGAAGAACGCGTGCGCTTGTGGCGCCCACAGCAGAGAGAAGGCCGCGGACGCGACGACTGCGGGCCCTCTGAATTTTCCAGCTCTTGGCTTGGTGACCTTCATGTCCGGCTCACGGTGATCGGTGTCACTCCATCCGGCGGGAGAATCCGTTCGGACAGTTGAGCCAGATCCTCCCGAATTCGGGCCCGCTGCGCAGTAGGATAGGCATCTTCGGGCGGCAGGCCGCCGTGTTGGGCAAAGAGCATGATGTCGCGCGCGATCGGTGCCGCCGCCGTTGAGCCGCCGCCGCCATGCTCCACTACAACAGTCACGGCATATCGAGGCGCATCAAAGGGTGCGAAGGCCACGAACAGCCCATGGTCCCGCCTGTTCCATGGGAGTTCGTCCTGCGATCGGACACCGGCGGCGCGCTCGGCCGCTGTGATCGAAAACACCTGGCTCGTTCCGGTCTTCCCGGCCATGGCTTTGGTCACATCCGCGATCCGTGACCCGTATGCGGTGCCGCGCTCGTGGTTCGACACCTCGAACATCCCTTGTCGCACGATCGCAAGCGCTTCTGCCGAAAGTCCAAGTGAGGCAGGCGCAGGTTCACCCGGGCTGGCCCCACCAAGCGGGCGCACGAGACGCGGGAGGACTGCCGTTCCTGAGGCCAGGCGCGCGGTCATCGTGGCTAGCTGAATTGGCGAGGTCAACGTGAAGCCCTGGCCAATGGACGCGTTGATCGTGTCGCCAATCAACCAATCCTGACCGTAGCGCTCTTGCTTCCAGGCGCGCGAGGGATTGTTGCCGTGAACCATTCCCGACAGTGGAAGGTCGTATTTCTGGCCCAGTCCAAGACGGTCATTCATCGCAAAGATGCCGTCGATCCCGATCCGTTGCGCAACTTCGTAGAAGTAGACGTCGCAGGACTGCCGCAACGCACCGACCATGTCGACCCGCCCATGGCCGCCGCTTTTCCAGCAATGGAACCTGCGACCAGAGATTTCCACGTACCCGTTGCAGGTCACGGTTTCTGCTGGATCCATGACCCCGCTTTCCAGAGCCGCGAGCGCATTCGACATCTTGATCGTGGACCCCGGCGGATAGGCCCCTTGAACGGTCTTGTCGGCAAGAGGGCGAAACTCGCTGTCGCGCAGTCCGCTGTAGTCCTTGCTCGAGATCCCCCGCACGAAGAGGTTCGGGTCGAATGCAGGGGCAGACGTGCAGCCGAGGAGATCACCGTTCGTGACATCCATTACGATTGCCGCCGCGCTTTGTCCTTCGAGGCGCACACGCATGAAGTTCTGCAAATGATGATCCAGTGTGATCTGCATGTCCGAGCCGGGGGTCGGCGGATCAAGTGCCAGCTCGCGCATGGTCCTGCCGCTGGCGTTGACCTCCACCCGCTGAGCTCCCGGCTCACCGCGCAGCGCGCGCTCGTGGATCCGCTCAAGCGCCGTCTTGCCGATCTGGTAGTCCGGCGAGCGCAAAAGCGGATCGGGCTCCCCGTCCTTGGTTGCGAGATCGCTGTCGCTAACGGGTCCCACATAGCCGACCTGATGGGCAAAGTCCGGCCCGAAGGGATAGACCCGGGACAGCACCATCTCCGGGTGGACACCCGGAAGAGCCGGGGTGTTCAAGGCGATGATTGACAACTCTTCCCAGGTGACCCTGTCCTTAACGGTCACCGGGACAAAGCCCCGAACGCGGTCAAGTTGCTCCCGAATCCGGTCGATATCCTCGCTCGTCAGACCAAGAAGCCGCTGCAGTTTCGCAAGGACGTCATCGACGTCCCGGGCCTCCTCGTTCACGAGCGTGATCCGGTAGGTGTGCTCGTTGTCCGCGACGATCTTGCCCGCGCGGTCAAAGATGCGGCCCCGGTCGGGGCGCACCAGCCGCAAATTAATCCGGTTTTCCTCGGCCAGAAGGTAATACTCCTCAGCATCGCGTACACCCAGTTGCCACATCCGGAAACCAAGCACACCGACCACCGAGGTCATCATGCCGCCCAGCAACAGCGACCGACGCGTCGTTACCCGTGCGGCCTTGGCAAGATCCCGTTCAGATCGGCGCATGCTTGGCCCTCTCGTCCTGAGACTCCGGTATGCGTCTGCCGCCGATGGTTTTCAGGTAAGCGGCAAGTCGCAGTCCCAGGACCAAGACCACCAGTCCGACGAACCAATACTGCAGGGGGTTAGGCTCGGGCGTCGCCCGGTGAAAGCTGAGGAAGTGCATGAACAGGAAGTAGGCGACATGCGCTACAGACAGCCACCAGAGCGGCAGGACACCCATTTGCAGAAACTTCCAGCCGGAAACGCCCAGGCGGCGCATTGCGACATCGCTTGAGGTTGAGGCCAGGAGGATCGCGAGGAGCAAGGCGGCGATCCCGATTGCGTTGGCCAGACCAAAGCCATGTTGAAACATGACATAGCTGAGGAGTTCGGGATTCCATTCGAAGCCGAAGAGCCGCATCAGGTCCCATTCGACCCAGCCGACAAGAATGATTCCAGCATGCGCAAGCGCCAGAAGGCAGCCGTAGATCCCCGACTCGCGGCGGTAGGTCAGCACCAACACTGCGGGTCTGAGGAGCCGGGCCAGAGGCCCCAGGCCCATCGAAAGCGCAACCAGCACCAGCGAGGCGTCGGCAAGTGCCCGGTTCCAGCGGTGCATCGGACTCCACTCGCCATGGATGGCCGCAAAAATCAGAACGAGGCCAGCAGAGAGGAGGGCCATCAGCCCGTGCCGCAGAAGCACATTCCGGCTCAGCCGTCGGAACATTGGGTCATGGACCGTGACTGTCTTCATTTCACGTCACCCCGATCAAGGCCCCGCGGTCCCTGCACGTTCCTGTTGCCAGTGCGGACAGCGCGAAACCGGCGCCACGTTGTCAACGCGGCGATGCCCATGATGAAGAGCCCGGCAGTCGCAAGCCACGGCCGGAGCGGATCAAACCAGGCAAGAAGCGCGGGTCCACCGAAGACCAGCATGAGCACCTTGTTGCAGGTTGGGCAGGCGATTCCGAGAAAGCTGGCAAGCCCACCCGTCCCGGAAGCGCGCAAGTTGCACTGAGGGACCCACATCGCCGCTGTCACACCTCCGAGGAAGGCCGTCAGAACGGTCGCGACGAACTCCCAAGGCCCGACTGGAGTCATCCGGACAAAAAGCGGGTTCGCCCATACGGCAGTGACCGTGCCGAGGACCACAAACAGGGTGATGCCAACAGCCAGGCCGCGCAGGTTGCGGCGAAGGCTGTCATCATTCAGAAAAGTTGCCGGACCCGGGTTATCGCGCATCAAACTCGACCTCTGCAAACTCTTCACCAAAGCCCACACTGACGACCCAACGACCGGCCATCGGCAGCTCCACGTCGGCGCGCCAGACGCCTGCCTCGACCAGCTGAAGCGGCGGCGCTATGCCGTCCATGTGCATGTCGACCATCGCAAAGTTCACAACTGGCCGCATGCCGGCAGCTGCGCCGGCGTCAGTATCGGGCATGAACTGGATTTCGACCCGAACGTCACGACCACCGAGCGCATAGACCTGGACGTCCATCCGTCCGTCCGAAAACGCTTCAGACACTTCGGCTGTCACCGATGGATCAGCGGAGATCGTGTCGCGCGGATCGAGGGTCCAGACGGTCGTCCAGATGAAGACACCGACGAAGACGGCAACGCCCAAGGCGAGAATGAGGGCAAGCGCTCTAGTTCCCATTTCCCATATCCATCTGTGAATGATCCATTCCAGCCATCGGGGTCTCGATCGGCGTCGGTGCGGGCGCAGGAATGTCGCCCGTGCCTTCGGGGTCGAGGAGATAGGTGGCAATGGCCTCGCGGTCGGCAGCGCTCAGGAAAGACGTGCCCTCAGCGACGACCTCGGCCATGCTGCCGCCGAAAGCATCCCCGTTGGGCAGAATCCCCGACTGAAGCGCGTAAGCCAGGTCCGCAACGCCCCAACCTTTTGCGAGGAGAACGTCGCTCAGAATTGGCGGTGCTTTGCTGCCCCCTGGAAGGCTATCGTTCCCGGCAAAGCGGGCACCGTCATCAAGGCCCCCTGCCAGGGTCCGGCCCGTGTGACAGGCAGCGCAATGTGCAGCCCCCTCGACCAGTTGCCGTCCGCGGTTCCACGGGGAAGACGTGCCCATAAGTGCGTCCGTCTCGGGCGTATCAAGGTAGGCCGCGCGCCAGAGTTTCAGTCCCGATCTGAAACTGAAGGGAAAGCCGACGTCGTGGGGTGGGGCTGCAACGCCAACAGCCGGGACGGTGCGGAACGCCTCCCAGAGGTCGGCAATGTCCTGATCGGTAAAACCGGCGTAGAAAGAGTAGGTGAAAACCGGGTAGTAGGGGTCGCCGTCGGGCGACACCCCTTGGCGCACGGCCTTGGCGAAATCCTGCACAGTCCATTGCCCGATCCCGGCCTCCCGATGCGGTGTGATGTTCGGTGGCACGAAGGTGCCGAAGGGCGTGTCAAGAGGCGCACCTCCCGCGAGCGCCAGTCCTTTGGCGGCTGAGCTGGTATGGCAGGACACGCAGCCACTTGCGCGCGCGAGATAGGCCCCACGTTCGGCATCGCCGGAAGGGAAGCTCGCGGGCTCGACCTCCCCGATCGGCCACAGTGCCAACACCCCGGCACCGATACCTGCCACGATGGCTGGGAAGACAAAGGAAAGCCGGATCAAACCTCGCATGGTCAGTTCCGGCCCGCACGAAACTGCGCATGACAGGAAGAGCATGTCGCGCTGATCCGGTTGAAGAGGTCGTCCGCCGCCAGTGTCGTCAGATCGAGCTCCAAAATTGTCGGGTCGGATGTCCCTCGTGTCACCGCGATCTTTTCCGAAGCCGCTCCGTATCCCATCAATTCCGCGACCGTGAAGCCCGTTGGTTGCGATGTTCCGGTCATGTCCATGCCCGAGTGATCCATGCCAGCCATCTCGTCTGCTGGCGAACTCGCGGGCTCGAGGCCGTTCGGGGCAGCTTCAGCCAAGGCATCAGCATAGGCCTTCAGCTCTTCGGAGAGGGCCGCGAACTCCTGCCAATCGGCCCAGATTTCCGGCTTGGCATAGGTGACGCCTTCAAGGCTGTTTTCAGGGAAGAGCGACAGCATCGTCCCGCCCGCATGACTTGCAATGACGCTGGCGCCTTCAGACACAATGAAGGTGTCGTAGGGCACGGTGCCCTGCATCATCGGTGCCAATTCCGCGATGGTGTCGCGCATTGCCGTCATTCCGTTCATTCGGTCCAGGACGACGCCCGTCGCCCCCGTATGTGCCAGTGCCACTGCCGCGACGGCGGAAGCGGCAAGCGCGATCGCGCCAGTCCATTGAGATTTCATCTGCCTGACTGCCCTTGGTTTTTTGTTGTTGCTCATTGGCTGCGCCCTGCCGGTCAGGCGGGTCGCACCTTGGGACGAATTCTGGAGTCAGGCTGAGAAAGGGTCGAACCTGAGCAAGTCTTTCAAACCGGCTCTTCTGGTCATCGAACAATCGTTCGGCCTGACTGTCAGGTCAGGGTTCGCGGGGGAGGAAGTGTGATGGCCGGGCCGCCAAAACGGCGTTGCGACTGCTCAGCGTCGGGCTGAAGCACAGCAGGAACGGCCTTGGGCTGTATCGCTGCCAGAGCATCCGGCAAAACGAACGCTGTGCAAGTGACGCCGGGATGACAGGCAGGCGTTACCGAAGATTGCTGTTCGGGGGTATCTGCAGCCTCGACGGTGAGGCCGGAATGATGCTCTTTGCCAGACGCTGCTTCTGCAGATTGTGCCAACACCAAGCCCATGACCAGAGCGACAGTCAGAAGCCACATCGACGCGAAACGCAACAACCTGCGTACAAGCAGGTTTTGCGGGAAGGTCAATGGGTATGCTGTCGCTCTCATCTGTTCAGATCAGCTTGACTTTCGTTCCGACCGGCGTGCGATTGAACACTTCTTCGATGTGCTCATTGTAAAGCCCGATACAGCCGTTCGACGAGCGGCGACCGATCTTGCGCGTATCGTGGGTACCATGAATTCGGTAGTACTGCCACGAGAGATACAGGGCGCGGGTGCCAAGCGGATTGGTTGGATCGCCTCCTGGCACAAAGGCTGGCCACTCCGGGTTGCGCTCCCGCATCGAGGGTGTCGGAGCCCAGCTCGGGTTTTCCCGCTTCTCGACGACCTCGGTATATCCCCGCCGGGTCAGTTCATCCGACAGCGGAACCGAAGTGGGGTAGAGAAACATCTGACCGTCGCTCGTCCAGTGCTGGAGAACCTTGGCTGTGGTGTCAGAGATGATAACCCCCACCCCAAGCGAGTCGAAGTGGTCCTGCCACTCATGGGTACGGAACGCCGAGATATTGTTTCGGACGGGCCCTTGGTTATCCTCGGTTGCGAAGGCTGCCCGGCCCGTCAGGAAGGGCGCGGCAAGGGCTCCGGCAACGAAAAGTCGTCGACTGAATCGCATGGTCTGCTCCTCTTTTTTGTAGCTCTTGCCGGGTTCCAACGTGGGAAGGTCAAATCGCTTCGCGTCGTACAGGGGTCACAAAGAGGTGAAGCCGTGGCGCTTTCGCCGATTTTGTTGGGAAATTCTCTGCTCACTTCGATGTGAACACCTCTCCCATACACCAAGAGCGCTATTCTGCGACCATGCGTAAGTTTGCGAACATCTTGTGCGGTTTTTGCTTGCTCGTCGCCCTTCTATGGGCGGCGCTTCCTGATCACGCATCCCACGGCGCGCATGCAGATCATGCTCAAACCGCAGCTGTGGACCAGGACGCCCTTTGCAGCGACGGATCAGGCCATGCCTCCTGCCAGCTTGTCGCAACTGCCACCTTGTCATTTTTCGAGGTGGCACCGTCTGCCAAGTCCGCGCAGTTCGTGATCACGCCGGTCTCGGCTTCGAGCCGAGCCTTTGCCCCCCGACGCCCACCTCCGCGAACCTTCTTCTGAGTGAACCCTCGTCCTTCACGTTCCCCTCAGGAGTTCGCATGATTTTCCGTCGATCCTTTCTCACCGGCGCAGCCGCCGCAACCCTGTCGATGCCAACTGTCCTTCGCGCCCATACCGAAGAACCCTTTGTCCTGGCCGACGAATTCCAACCTCGTGAGGTCCGAGTCCGAGAGCAACATGCCCCCGGTCAGATCCTGGTCTTCCCGCGAAGTTTCTTTCTCTATTATGTTTTCGATTCCGAGCGTGCCGTCAGGTACGGTGTTGGCGTCGGCAAGGCCGGTCTGGCATTCAAGGGATCGGCAATCGTCGAACGAAAGGCCGAATGGCCGTCATGGCGCCCGACAAACGACATGATCCGCCGGAATCCCGATCGCTATGCCCAATTCGCCGATGGGGTGCCGGGCGGACCGGGCAACCCACTGGGCGCCCGAGCCCTCTACCTGTACCGCGACGGGCGCGACACGTACTACCGGATTCACGGCACGACAGAGCCCTGGTCGATTGGACAATCTGTGTCGAACGGCTGCATCAGGATGCTGAACGACCATGTGATCCAACTCTACGAGCAGGTACCCGTCGGAACACCGGTGACAGTCCTGTGACGATCCGGCGTCGTGATCTCTTTGTAGTGGGGGGCATCATTGCCGTGATCTATGGACTGCGGGCCTTGCCTTGGGACCGGCTTGGCGGACGCGGGCTTTCCTATGTCGACATCGAGGGTGTGCCGCCATTTCGTCGACTGGAGCTGCCCGGTCAGACCTCCACGGCAAACATCGCACTTGTCGGTCTCGATGGGCCACTACCTGAAGCGGGAGCACGCAGGGCGCGCATGGAGACCCTGCGCACCGACCCATGTCCGGCCTTATTTGGGAACAGCGCCTCCAATTCTGAGGTTCCCATCGCCTACTTCAGCGAGTTTCGTTGTCCGTTCTGCCGTGCTCTCGAGCGAGATCTTGAAAGCCTACTGGCCGAGGACCCAGCGACATTCCGGCTCGTGCAACACGAACTTCCGATCTTCGGGCCGCCGTCTGAGCTGGCCGCCCGGGCATCCGTTGCCGCCGCACGTCAGGGCAAGCAACAGGAGCTTCGCCGCCGCTTCATGCGGACACCGATGGTTGCGGAAGAGGCCTCGGTACGTCGTGTTGCGGAGTCCCTTGATCTGGATGTCGAGCAGCTCTTAATCGACATGTCCTCCGCCGGGGTCCAGGCCGAACTCGACCGAACACGCGCACTTGCCGATCTCTTCGGGTTCATCGGCACCCCAGGTCTGGTGATCGGACGGACCGTGCTCAGCGGTGCGGTTCCCCTTTCCCTCCTCCGACAGATTGCGGAAGAAGAGAAGGCCGAACCATTTCCGGTCTGTTGATGCGATGAACACACCAACTCATATGCTGATCGGGGCCGCTGTCTTTGCGCGGCCCGTCGTGCCGTCCACTCTGGTAGCGGCCATACTGGGCGGGCTCGCTCCTGATGTTCCGATGTTTGCGTTGGTCCTATTTTCGACACGCCTGGTCGGAATTCCGCAGCATGAAGTCTTTGGAGACCTCTTCTACTCGCACTCATGGCAGGCCGTCTTTGCCGTTGATCACAGCTTTTTCGTCTGGGGCCTGCTTCTTGCTCTTGGACACTGGCGACTTCACCTCATTCTCACCGCCTTTGCAGGAGCCGGCTTTTTGCATGCGGCCACCGACTTCGTCACCCATCATGACGATGCCCGCCGCCAATTCTGGCCCGTGTCGGACTGGGTATTCCGCAGTCCGGTCAGCTACTGGGACCCGAACTATTACGGCGGTATCATCGGCGTGGTGGAACTTGGGCTGGTTCTGTTCGCCACTGCCTTTCTCTGCTGGCGGCACCGAAAACTCTGGCAGCGCGTCGTGATCGTCATTTTGGCCGCTGTGATCGTCGTACCCGTGATAGTTACAGGTGGCTTCCACGGACTTCACGGCATGGGCTGAAAGAGCGCACCGCAGCGTGCTTCAGGTTCCCGCTCGGCATGGCTTGCATGGCCATTCAGGATTGATCGCGCCTCCCCTAGCAGCTTACTGAAAAGCACGCTTGGTCTTGCTAGGCGCTCAATATCGCCTTAGTTCGATCTGTATCGCCGCAGGAGTTGTGCATTGATCGCTACAATAATGGTCGATGCCGACATGAATACGGCGCCGACTGCAGGTGTCATTAGGAAGCCGGTGCCGAACGTGATGCCAGCAGCCATTGGAATGGCAAATGCGTTGTATCCGGTCGCCCAGATCAGGTTCTGCACCATCTTCGAATACGTCGCTCGGGACAGGCCAAGAATGGCCTCCACATCCCGTGGGTCAGAACGCACCAGGACCACGTCGGCGGATTCCACGGCGACATCCGTCCCCGCACCAATGGCAATTCCAAGATCGGCTTCGACGAGCGCCGGCGCGTCGTTCACCCCGTCTCCAACCATTGCGACCTTCAGACCCCGGGCGCGAAGTTCTTTCACGCGGGCCGCTTTCTGATCCGGGAGGACCTGTGCGAAATATTCATCGAGGCCGAGTTCTGCAGCGACCGATTTCGCGACCCCCTCGGCGTCTCCCGTCATCATGATGGACCTGACACCTCTGGCCTTGAGACGTGCCACGACATCACGCGATTCCGCGCGCACGATGTCTGCCAAAGCCAGCAACGCATAGGGCTGGCCGCCAACCTCCAGCACCACGACGGTCTTGCCTGCCTCCTCCAGCAGGGCAAGGCGCGGGTCGGTCACGGGTCGGCCTTGCCGCCGAAGATGACTAGGGCTGACGATGGCGACCTCCCGCCCGTCCACACGTGCCGTAACCCCCGCACCGGTGATGCTCTGCAAGCCTTCCGGGGCCGGAAAGTCTATGCCACGGGCTTTTGCGGCGGCGACAATCCCAGTAGCGATCGGATGCTGCGACTGGCTTTCAACCGATGCCGCAAGACGCAAGGCGGTCGTCTCGTCGCCATCTTGCAGCAACACCAGATCGCTTACGCCGAATCTGCCTTCAGTCAGGGTGCCGGTCTTGTCGAAGACCACCGCGTTCAGATCCCGCGCACGCTCAAAGGCGGCACGGTCGCGGATCAGCAGTCCATTGCGCGCGGCCAGCGACGTCGAGACGGCCACGACAAGCGGCACGGCAAGGCCGAGCGCATGCGGACAGGCGATGACCATGACTGTCACCATCCGCTCAAGCGCAAAGGTGGCCCCCGCCCCGACCGCATACCAGTAACCGAACGATCCGAGGCCGACGGTGATGGCAATCCAGGTCAGGATAGTTGCGGCGCGCGAAGCCAGATCCTGTGTGCGCGAGCGGCTGTCCTGTGCTGCTTTCACCATGGCGATGACCTGCGACAGGTAGGTTGCCTCGCCCGTCGCCTTCACCTCGATGGTGACGGCACCTTCGCCATTTACCGCACCGCCGATGACAGCCTCGCCGGCAGACCGCGTGACAGGTTTCGATTCCCCGGTCAGCATGGCCTCGTTGAAGGATGATGTGCCTTCGATGATCTTTCCATCGACCGGCACCTTGGCACCGGGGCGGATCACGACCCGGTCGCCGGCGATTAAGGCCGCGACGGGCACGTCCTCCGTTCCACCGTCCGCGGTCACCCGCAGTGCGGTATCCGGCAGCAGGCGTACAAGTTCCTCCAAAGCGCGAGAAGCGCCGAGGACGGACCGCATCTCAAGCCAATGCCCCAAAAGCATGATCGTGACGAGCGTGGCCAGTTCCCAATAGAACGGCTCTCCACCGGGCAGTCCTAGTGTGACGGCAGCCGAGTAGTAATAGGCTGTCGAGATGGCAAGCGCGACAAGCGTCATCATGCCCGGACGACCACTGCGGATTTCCGGAAGCGCCCCTTTCAGGAATGGCCAGCCGCCCCAGAAATAGATGATGGAAGAGAGGGCCAGCGCGACCCACTCTTCCCCGGCAAACAGGGGTGCCATCCCCTGCCCCGTGAAGTTCCGCACCATCGGCGACAGCACCAAGACTGGGACAGTCAGGACGAGGCATACCCAGAACCGGCGGCGGAAATCGGCCACCATGTCACCGTGTCCTGCGTGGGCACTACCCCCCTGTGGCGCATGCCCCATCGCGGTGTGATCAACTGTGGGTTTGGCACCATGACCCATCCCGGCATGGTCCATTCCGGCGTTCGCCGGGTGGTTGTCCGGTTTCTCCGCGCTGCTGGCCATCGAACCGAACTCCTTTGCGTCCCGGATTAACAGGCGGCGCGGCCGATCCCGACCGCGCCGCCCAAGGTCATCCCGGGCTTACATGCCCTTGGTGGCGAGAAAGGCCTTGAGCGTGGCGATCTCGGATTCCTGCGCCGCAATGATCGCCTCCGCCAGCTTGCGCATTTCGGGGTCCTTGCCGAATTCAAGCTGGATCTTCGCCATGTCAATGGCGGCCTGATGGTGAGGGATCATGCCCCGGGCGAAATCGATATCCGGGTCGCCGGTATAGGGGACCATCATGTCGGCCATCATTTTGTCCATTGCGGCAGCGCTGGCGACGGTAGCCGGGTCATTGGCGAGTTCCGGGGGTATCAGGGTCGCATGGCTCATCATGCCCATATCCCCCATGCCCATGCCACCCATGTTGGAGTGGTCCATGCCTTCCATGGTCTGCTGGGCAAATGCGATCCCACCGACAACAGCAACAGCCGCAATAGACAGCGCGAGAGTACGTTTGTTCATTCAGATTTTCCTTCGATGATTATGTTTTGTCAGGCAGGCGCGTAGCCGACCTCGGTCAGCGCCGCGACCAACCGGTCGCGAGAAGCCGCTGATTTGACTTCGACCTTGTGCGAGGCCGGATCCGCGCTCACCTCGGCGGAGGGGTCTACCGCCTGGATCGCCTTGGTGACGCTGCGCGCGCAGCCGCCGCAGGTCATGTTCTCGATATGGAACTGCATGAGTGTCTCCTTCGGACAGTCGTCTCATGCACCTCGATATGGGCCTTCCCACCGTTGTAAGGTCAAGAGAACAATTCCGTGATCAGACAAAATGAAATCAGGGCTTGACCTTGCCATTATGGGAAGCCCTATCTCAGTCAGCGGAGTACCTCGACACTGGAGTGCCGCTATGAACATACAAACCCTTCATCACGCCACGGCGGATCTCGGCAGGATCGTGATCGACGTCGACGGCATGACCTGCGCATCCTGTGTTGGGCGCGTTGAACGCGCACTGCAGGCTGTCCCCGGGGTAAAAACTGCAGCCGTCAACCTTGCGACGGAACGGGCAGAAATCATCGGATCGGGCCTGGACCGATCGGCTCTGGTCAAGGCAATCGAGGACGCGGGCTATGATGTGCCAACGCGTCCGATCGATATCGTCATCGAGGGTATGACCTGCGCCTCCTGTGTGGCACGGGTGGAGCGGGCCTTGAAGACGGTACCCGGCGTGACCGTAGCCAATGTCAATCTGGCCACGGAACGCGCCACGGTCACCGGAACCGCGGACCTTGCCGCCCTGATCGGCGCAATCGCGGATGCGGGGTACGAAGCGCGGGCAGCGGCCGAAACCGCCATCATGTCAGAAGAGTCCGCCGCGAAGAAAACGGCCGAGGAAGCCGCATTGAGGCGCGATGTGCTTTTTGCTGCGGCTCTGACGCTGCCGGTGTTTGTCCTCGAGATGGGATCGCATCTGTTCTTGTGGGTCCACATGGCGGTGATGAACAGCATTGGCATGCAGAACAGCTGGTACATTCAGTTCGCCTTGACGACCGTAGTCCTCCTTGGTCCTGGCCTCAGGTTTTACCGCAAGGGGTTTCCGGCCCTGGCGCGTCTGGCGCCTGACATGAACAGCCTGGTCGCGGTCGGAACGTTGGCTGCCTTCGGCTATTCCCTGGTGGCAACCTTTGCCCCCGGCGTCCTGCCCCTAGGCACCCAGAATGTCTATTTCGAGGCGGCGGCAGTCATCGTCACATTGATCCTCCTTGGTCGTCTGCTTGAAGCCCGCGCCAAAGGCCGGACCTCAGAGGCGATCAAGCGGCTGGTCGGACTTCAGGCGAAGACCGCCCGTGTCCTTCGCAATGGCGGCCTTGTCGAAGTGCCGGTCGCCGAAGTCCGCCCCGGTGATATCGTCGAGGTCCGCCCTGGCGAGCGGGTGCCGGTCGACGGCGAGGTCACGACGGGCGCAAGCTGGATCGACGAAAGCATGATCTCTGGCGAGCCCCTGCCGGTCGAGAAGGCACCGGGCAGCACCGTGACCGGCGGCACAGTAAACCAGACCGGCGCGTTCAACTTCCGGGCGACGGCGGTGGGTGAGGCCACGATGCTGGCTCAGATCATCCGCATGGTCGAAGCCGCGCAAGGCGGAAAGCTGCCGATTCAGGCGCTGGTCGACCGCGTGACGATGTGGTTCGTTCCCGTGGTTATGGCGATTGCCGTGCTGACCTTCGCCGTCTGGCTGATCCTCGGGCCTGATCCGGCCCTGACCTTTGGCCTGGTCAACGCCGTCGCCGTCCTCATCATTGCCTGCCCCTGCGCCATGGGTCTGGCCACGCCAACGTCGATCATGGTCGGCACCGGGCGTGGTGCCGAGATGGGCGTGCTCTTCCGCAAGGGCGAGGCCCTGCAGGCCTTGCAGACTGTCAAGGTGGTCGCGTTCGACAAGACCGGTACCCTGACCGAGGGCAAGCCGCGCCTGACCGACATGGCTCTGGCACCGGGCTTCGCCCGCGCCGCGGTCCTTGCCGTGGTGGCTGCTGTCGAAGCGAAGTCCGAGCATCCGATCGCCCGCGCCATTGTCGCGGCGGCCGAAGCCGAGGGCCTGATCCTTCCTGAGGTCACTACCTTCGATTCCGTCACCGGTTTCGGTGTCACGGCGGCGGCGGGCGGGCAGCGGGTCGACGTCGGCGCCGACCGCTACATGGTCAAGCTCGGCCTCGATGTCTCCCGCTTCGGCGACACCGCGACCCGGCTCGGCGACGAGGGCAAGTCACCGCTCTATGCCGCCATCGACGGCAAGCTTGCTGCAATCATCGCCGTTGCGGACCCGATCAAGGAAACCACGCCGCAGGCGATCCAGGCATTGCACCTGCTGGGGCTGAAGGTTGCCTTGATCACTGGCGACAATAGCCGCACGGCGAACGCCATCGCCCGCCAGCTTGGCATCGACGAAGTTGTGGCCGAGGTGCTGCCCGACGGCAAGGTCGCTGCGGTGAAACGTCTGAAGGCACTGGGTGCGCTGGCCTATGTCGGCGACGGGATCAACGATGCGCCCGCCCTGGCCGAAGCGGATGTGGGCCTTGCCGTCGGAACCGGCACCGACATTGCCATCGAAGCGGCGGACGTCGTCCTGATGTCGGGCAGGCTGACTGCCGTCTCGGATGCCATCGCGCTTTCCAAGGCCACGATGCGAAACATCCGCCAGAACCTGTTCTGGGCCTTCATCTACAACGCCCTGCTGATCCCGGTTGCCGCAGGCGCACTCTGGCCCGCCTTCGGTATCCTGCTGTCGCCGATCTTTGCCGCCGCTGCGATGGCGCTGTCGTCGGTCTTCGTCCTCGGCAATGCGCTGCGACTGCGGCGCTTTGCACCTTCAATCGCCGCGTAAGGAGGCCCTGAGATGAACATCGGTGAAGCTTCAAAATCTTCGGGCGTTTCCGCCAAGATGATTCGCTACTATGAGTCGATAGGGCTCATTCCGGCAGCAGGAAGGACGGTTGCAGGATATCGCGTCTACACGATGACCGATGTTCAGCTTCTGCGCTTCATCCGAAGGGCGCGCGACTTGGGTTTTTCCGTCGAGAAGATCGAGGAGTTGCTGGCGCTCTGGCAGGATCGTTCGCGGCAGAGTGCAGATGTGAAACAGATTGCCCTTCATCAGATCGCCGGTCTTGAAGTTCGAATTCGTGAAATGCAGGCAATGATGGACACGCTTCGTCATCTGGCAGATGCGTGCTGCGGCGATCACCGCCCGGACTGTCCGATCCTTGCCGACCTCGTGAATGGCCCCGACCATGGCAGCGGAGCGCGCGAGGAAGATCAACAATCCGCGCCCCGCTCCGGCAAGGCTGCCGGACTTCAAGCGCATTGACATTCCGCGGTATGCGCATGATCGTGATTTTGTTTGGTGTTCATGGGACGCAGAATCCCCGAACTAAATCGGGAATGAGGAAGGGCGGACCCAGCTGCGGCGCCCAATACCTCAGCCGCCCCCGCGACTTGATTTCATTGGATTCTTTGTCCCGGATTTAACGACAACGTGACACCTGGCTTGCTGCACGCGGTCAGTAACGTGTTTTTGCGGGGGCTCACTTCCATGATCCCCTGCATTTGCCCGGAATCCTGAAACGGAAGACAAAATCTCTATGCTCGCCCCTACCGGGGCGAGTTCGTCGGGCAGTTCCTTTGCTGTCTGATCGGCTGAAGAGGTGACGTGCAATTGCGTCGGTAGTTGCTGCATGTGTCGCCTGGAGCCGTACCAAGCGCTCTGCTGTTAAGTTCGACGAGGACTACCCAGTACTACCGGCCGATGTGGATGCAATCAGGCTACCAGATAGGTCCCAAACACTGACGTCGTCCTGTCGCGCTCGGTCCAGAAAATCTCATCAGGCTTGTCCCACATCCGCACGATGATTTCGTCAATACTAGTGAGCAGAGAGGGCGGGCACCAACTCGGCGAGTTGGCGACCGTTTCATCTTAGTATTTTGCCTGGGCCGTGGTCCCGTCGGGGGCAACAAGCTGGAGCGCTCCTTTGACGTCTTTAGCAACCGCGACAGCAGCAGCCCCGATGAGTTGACCGTTGGCATCCGGAGTAAGCTCAAACCGCTGTGCACTGCCGTCGACCAGCAAGATTGCGTTGCCCGTCCATCCCTCTGCCGATAACGGCTGATCTGCCCCGTCATAAAGGTAGACAATCACATTAGGAGTGTCGTTCGCGACCAGTTCCGCGTGCCACGCCCCTGCATCGACTTTCCAACCACCGTTCGGCCCGGGCCGTGGCTCGTGGGCAAAGGCTGAAAGCGCGACTAATGAAGCCAAGGCAGACAGGCCGAGGCGGAAGGATATTCTGGAAAGGCGCATTTTGGGCTCCGATGTTCAGTATGCTTCGATTGTGGATGCACGACCTGTTTCCTGCGACTGCTTGGCAGCCTCGGCCCGTGCCTGCGCCACAAGGCGTTCAAGCGGGGCACGGCCATAGCGCAGGAACAGTGTCGGGGTCAGGACAGTGTCAAGGATCGTGGCTGTCACCAGGCCACCAAAGATGGTGATGGCGACGGGGTGGAGGATTTCCTTGCCGGGCGCATCAGCGCCAAGCATCAGCGGCACAAGGGCCACCCCCGCCGACAAGGCGGTCATCAGCACCGGCGTCAACCGCTCCAGACTACCACGAATGACAAGGTCGCGTCCGAACGGCATGTCTTCTTGAATGGCGAGGTTGATGTAGTGGCTAATCTTCAGAATGCCGTTGCGGGTCGCAATCCCTGTCAGCGTGATGAAGCCGACCATGGACGCGACCGACAGAGGCTGGCCAGACCACCACAAAGCCGCGACGCTGCCGATCAGGGCCAAAGGCACGGACGCCATGATGATGCCGACAAACAGCGGCGAGCGGTAGCGGCTGTAAAGGATCGCGAAGATCATCGCCAGCGACAGGATCGACAAGAGGCCGATGGTGCGCATCGACTCCTCTTGGGCTTGGAAGGTACCTTCAAGCGTCGCGAAGAATCCGGTGGGCAGGTCCTTCTCGGCCATAACGGCTCGGATCTGTTCGACGATCTGCGCCATGTCGGTTTGCCCGTCGGAGTTGGCCAGCACGACGAGGCGGCGTTTGCCGTTTTCGCGAAGAATCTGGTTCGGGCCGTCGGTTTCGACCACATCGGCAATCTGACTGACCGGGATCCAGCCTGTCGGGGTTTCGATCAGGAGATCACCAAGACCGCGTGTCGTGCGTTCTTCGTCCTGCAGGCGCAACACGACGTCGAAGCGCTTGTTGCCATCAACGATCCGCGAAACGATGCGACCGTTTGAAAGTTGTTCCAATTGTTCGGTTACGGCAGCGGGCTGCAGACCATAAAGCGCCGCGCGTCCGTAATCGACGATGATCTCCAGCTGCGGGATACGGACCTGCTTTTCGACCTGAAGATCGACGACGCCAGGGATTTCATCCAGCGCCACCCGGAACTCCTCGGCAATGGCGCGCATCGTGTCGAGATCCTCGCCAAAGATCTTGAGCGCAATCTGCGCCCGAACCCCCGACAGCATGTGATCAAGCCGGTGCGATATCGGCTGGCCGATGTTGGTCACCACCGGCAGCACGGATAGACGCGCACGGATATCCGCCTCGATCTCGGTCTTTGGGCGGCCGTCTTGGGCCAGTTCCACCTCGACCTCGGACGAATGCACCCCTTCGGCGTGTTCATCCAGTTCCGCACGGCCCGTCCGGCGCCCAACCAGCACAACCTCGGGCACCTCAAGGATCAACTGCTCTGCCACCAGACCGATCCGCTGGCTTTCCTCGAGGGATATGCCAGGGTTGAAGAGCATGCTGATCGTCAGCGTGCCTTCGTTGAACGGGGGCAGAAACGCGCGTGGCAGCTGCGTGGCGAAACTGCCTGCTGTGACCACGGCCGCCAGAACTCCTGCGATCAGCAGGCGTGGGTGCCCGAACGACCACTCAAGCAATTTGCGATTGCCACGCTTCAGGACCCGGACGACCATGCCTTCATGCTCATCCAGTCGTTTCAGACCCGGCAGCATGTAATAGGCCATCACCGGGGTCAGCGTGATTGAAACGACAAGGCTGGCCAGGATCGAGATGATATAGGCCTGCCCAAGTGGTGCAAAAAGCCGCCCCTCAATGCCCGAGAGCGCAAAGAGCGGCACGAAGACCAGAACAATGGTCATCGTGGCGTAAACGATGCCCGACCGAACCTCCTGGCTGGCAGACACGACCACGTCGAAGACTGACCGGGGATTTCCCTTCTCGCGGTTCTCCCGTAGGCGGCGGAAGATGTTTTCGACATCGACCACGGCGTCGTCGACCAACTCACCGATGGCGATGGCTAGGCCGCCCAGAGTCATCGTGTTGATCGACAGACCCATCCAGTAAAAGATGATCGCCGAAACTAGGATAGAAACAGGAATGGCGGTCAACGAGATGATCGTGGTGCGCAAGTTCAACAGGAACAGGAAGAGCACGACCGCGACCACCGCAATGGCCTCCAGTAGCACCTTCTGCACATTGCTGATCGACGTCTCAATGAAGGTCGCTTGGCGGAAAAGGATGTTGTCCGCCTTTACTCCTTCTGGCAGGGCCGCGGTCATCTCCGCCAATGCGGCCTCGACCTGCTGGGTCAGCGCGATGGAGTCCACGTCCGGCTGTTTTTCGACAGAGACGATCACAGCATCGTCGCCCATGAAACCGGCATCGCCGCGCTTGGTGCGGGGCGCAAAGCTAACTTCAGCGACCTGATCCAAAGCCACCGGCTGACCATTCACGGAGGCCACGACAAGGTTTCCAAGGTCATCCAGGCTTTGGGTGCGCCCGATGTTGCGGATCAGGAACTCGCGTCCGTACTGGTCGGCAAAGCCACCGCCCGTGTTCGCGCCAAAGCCAGTCAGTGCTGCTTCGACATCTTCATAGGTCACGCCAAAGGCGCGCATTGCTGCCGGGTTTGGCGCAACCCTGTATTGCCGTACCTCGCCGCCGATCGGGATGACGTTAGCCACCCCCGGAATGGTCAAGAGCCGTGGCCTGATGGTGAAATCGGCCAGTTCGCGCAGCTCCATCGGGGTGACCGTATCCGGCCCGGTGACTGCAATCAGCATGATCTGCCCCATAATGGAGGCGACCGGCCCCATCTGTGGCACCACGCCTTGGGGCAGCTGCGCCTGCACCAGGGTCAGCCTTTCAGCAATCTGCTGACGGTTGCGGTAGATGTCAGTGTTCCAGTCGAACTCGACATAGACAATCGAAAGGCCCACGCCCGAAGTGGACCGGACCCGCGTGACACCGGGCAGCCCATTCATCTGGGTTTCCAGCGGATAGGTGACCAATTGCTCGACCTCGGGCGGGGCAAGCCCCTCGGCCTCGGTCATGATGGTAACGGTCGGACGGTTGAGATCGGGGAACACATCGACCGGAAGGCGGGTGACCGTCAGGGCACCGTAAAGCACCATGACGATGGCAATCGCCATGACGAACATGCGGTTGCGCAGTGATTGCGTGACCAGAAAGTTGAACATGGTCTGTGCCTATCGGATCTGGTTGAGGAGTTCGGCACCCTCGGCCACGACACGAAGCCCGACCTCAAGGCCCGCCACGACCAGCACTGTGTCGCCGTCCAGCGGTTCTACTCGAACCTCGCGCTGGACGAAGCGTTCGGCATTGGTCTTCACATAGACCACAAGCTGCCCGTTGGCCCCGCGCAAGACAGCATCGCGGGGTACGACGATTCCTTCATGCTCTGCCGGAGTGGCCGCGATCACCCTCAGCAACTGACCCGCCCGCAAACCAGTTGCTTCTCCCACGACAGAAAACCGCACAGGAACGGCTTGTCCCTGGTCGGCAAGACCCGTCCCCTGATAGACAAGATCGATGGTCGATCCGTCAGCGAAGACCGCCACTGCTTCTGAGCCCAAAGCTTCTGATCGATAGCTCAGCGCCTCGACCCAGAACCTTCCTGGGTCAACGATCTCGTAAACGGTGACGCCCGGGGAGGCGATCTGGCCCGCGATGGCTTGGCCTGCGGCAATGACCCCGTCAACCGGGGCGATCAGATTTTCCGACACATCGGTCAGCGAAACCAAGGCGTCACGTTGGGCGATCAAGCTTTCCTGTTCGATCTCCAACTCTTCGATCTCGGTCTGCGCCACCACGCTTTCCAACTGCTTACGCCGGTCAAGACGGCGAGTGACAAGCTGCAATTCTTGTTCGATCTCACGAATTTGCTGTTGGCGGTCGGCAAGATCTACCGCACCGATGGTCGGCTCGACGATGGCGACGATCTGACCTGCCTTCACTAAGGACCCGAGCTGTGGAAAACCACCCGGTGGGGCCACCAGCCTGCCCTCAAGTGACGCCTGCACATAGCCCGAGGCATTCGGATCTGGAATGATGCGCCCCGGAAGTTCGATGCGCCGCCCATGCAAAGCCGTTTCCGTGACGAGCGTGCGAATGCCCAACACACGCTGCGTCCCTTTCGGAACAAAGATGGCCCCATCTGGAAAGCGTTGGGCGACATCGCGCGTCGCAGCGGCAGGCATGGGCAATGCTGCGTTGGCCGCGCTGGCGGCAGCAACCTCCGCCTGCCCCTGCGACGGCGGGATAAGCAGGAGAGCTACCAGCAGAGCTGTAATCTTGGCAGGTGCAACTGGCCGGCGATTGCGCCGCAACAACAGCATGCCGAAAACGCCTACCAGCAGACCGATAGCAGCCGCGGCGGCGAGCGTTAGATCGCGGGTCTCCAGGCGCGCCCGCAAGTCACCCAAAACACTCGCGCCAATCGCTGCTGCAGCGTTTACCTCAACCACTGCCGCTGGTGGTGGTGCGGGGATCGTCAGCGACCCCACCAAAACGTCAAATCCAGCATCGGCAATGACGGTGATCGCAAGATCGTAGCTGCCGGGTGTCGCGACCCAGGGTGCGGAAAACGCATAGATCCCCGGCTCCGTTTCCGTGCCGATGATAACACCAGAGGGCGTGTCCATCTCGACCGCAGCCCCGGCAACGGGCGCGTTGGTGTCGAATGTGTCGATAAAGACCTGCAGTTCGGCACCGCGGGCTATCACGACCGCTTCGAACACCGTTGATGCTGCTTCGACCCGAGGGGCGATGGTGGTGCTGACCGGCGGCGGCGGTGCGCCGTGATCATGGCCTTCATGTGCGGCCACGCCGCCCGTGAAGCCAAACATCAGAACAACGGCCAAAGCCCCTACAAACCGCATATCCGAACCTCGACGCCTGTTTTTGTTGGTGTCGAGATGACCGACAGACGTCTCTGAACGATTGCCGCTTTGTAACCGAGTGTTTCAGCGCCCCTGTCTGGGCAGGGACACAGTGACACGCAAGCCACCGGTCGGCCCTTCGCCAAGCTCCAGCGTGCCGCCGTGGCCGTCGATCACAGCGCGTGCAATTGTCAGCCCCAGGCCAAAGCCCCCGGTCTTGTTGTTGCGCGACGATTCAAGCCTGACAAAGGGCAAAAGCACGCGGTCCCGGTCCGCAGCGGCAATTCCCTGACCGTCGTCATCGATCACCACGACCACATCCTGCGCGTTTTCGGAAACCGCCACGCGTGCTGTTCCGCCATACTTGACGGCATTGCCCACGAGGTTGCCAAAGGCACGCTTCAGCCCAAGCCGCCGCCCCGGAACAACCGCCGCTCGTGGACCAGCAAAGGAAACCACCGCGCCCTGATCGGTCTGATCATCTGTCACGGTCTCAAGGATCGCGACAAGGTCCACGGGGCGTATCGGTTCGTCGGATCGGTCACCGCGCAGATAAGACAGCGTCTGATCGATCATCCGCTCCATTTCGTCCAGATCATGGGCGATGGACCGCGCGAGAGGCTGACTGTCGATCTCCTCGGCGCGCAGACGCAACCGGGTGATGGGTGTCTTCAAGTCATGGGATACTGCAGCCAGAGCTTGTGTGCGGTCGTCGATTGAGCGGGCAAGCCGGTCTTGCAGGTCGTTGAAAGCTCGGGCCAGAACGGCAACTTCATAGGGGCCGGTCTCAGGCACCGCCGCTACCTTTCCGGTGGTGTAGAACCCGTTGGCCGCCTCGGCAAAGCGACCAAGCGGCCGCGATATCCAGCGCACCAGCAGGATGGCTGTGGCCAGAGCCACGGCTGCGATCATCCACGCCACCATCACGGTCTGCGGTGCGCCTGGGATGCGGGGTGTCCAGCTCAGCAGGCTCACGTTCAACCAAGTGCCGTCCGTCAGGCGCATCGAGATCAACGCGACGTGCGGGTCCGGGCTCTGACCAGCCTGTTCGCCGACGCTCAGCCCGCCCTCGCCAAGTTCCGGGGCCAATTCCACCAAACGCGTCTGCAGATCTGTCCACAATGGGTTGGTCGCGTCCGCTTCGACCGCGCGCTGGTCCCGGCTCCAATGCGCTTCGATCGCGCCACTCGAAAGGTCGTGCGCGGCGTCTTCGCGAAGGCCCTCCGGCAATCCGGCCAGCGTGCGCTTGATGGTCAGCAAGCGATCCGCCAGCCGCTGTTCCGTCGCATCGGACAGATCGGCGCTCAGCGACGCGCGATAGGTTTGCAGCCCAACAATCTGTACGGTGGCGATGCCCAGGATCAGGACGATGGTCGTTCTGGCTACCAGTGTATCAAACCTGAACGCCAAAGCTGCCTGAAGCAGCGCCCTGAGCCGCTTCACTTGCGCCGCACGGCCGCTGCGAACAGATAACCTGCGCCGCGAATGGTCTTGATTAATTCTCCTTGCGCCTCGATTTTCCGGCGCAAGCGGCTGACCTGCACATCGATCGAGCGGTCAAACACGTCGAGGGTTCTGTTTTTGGTGCTGTCGAGAAGGTAGTCTCGGGACAAGACCCGCTGCGGTGCCTCGAGAAACGTCATCAGCAGGTCATATTCACCGCCTGACAGGTCAACGACGACGCCGCCCGGATTCACCAACTCTCGCTTCAGGGTATCCAAATGCCACCCCTCGAACTCGATCGAACGACCTGAACCTTGCGGTGCAGACCCCTCCACTGACCGGCTGCGCCGGAGGACTGCCTTGATGCGGGCCAGAAGTTCGCGCGGATTGAACGGTTTCGGCAGGTAGTCATCGGCACCGACCTCCAACCCGACAATGCGGTCGATCTCGTCGCCCTTCGCCGTCAGCATCACGACCGGCACCGTGCTTTCGGCGCGCAACGCCCGGCATAGGTCGAGCCCGTTCGTCCCCGGCAGCATGATGTCCAGCACAACAAGATCCACTTGGGATGACTGCATCTGGGCCTTCATCTCTGCGCCATTGCGGGCGGTCGAGACAACAAACCCGTTGGCGCGCAGGAACTTGGCAACAAGCGACAAGATCTCGCCGTCATCATCGACGACAAGAACCTTGCCTTCGGTCGCTTGAACTGCGGTCGACTGTTGCAACATTGGTCTTCGGTCTCGTCTCTGGGCACGCGCTGAATGGCACTCAGACACTACGACACTGTTGCCCGATTGTATCGATTTGTTGCAGTGGCTTTTCCTTATCTCAGGACATTCCGGAGCTGATCGACGGCTCCCCGACCATTCCAGTCGAACGGCCCCTGAAGGCGACCAATTTCGTTCTCTCGGTTGTCGACCAGCAGCGTTGTCGGCAGTCCAATGAAGGCGAAGGCGAGTTGAACTCTTTACGGCTCCGCCCAGAAGAGCGGCAGATGCCGAATGCCGACTTCGTTGTAGAATTCGCGTCCACGGGTGATCCCGCCTTCGTCGATGTTCAAAGGCAGAACCATGAAACGATCGCCGCCCAAGGCTTCTTCCAGCTGGTCAAGCGCTGGCATCTCCTCGCGGCAAGACGGGCACCAAGTCGCCCAGATGTTGAGAAGTACGACCCGCCCGATGAAGTCGTCCAGTTTGCACGTGGTTCCCGCCTCGTCGAGGATCGGCGGCGAGAGAAGTGGCTGCGGGTCCTTTCCTAGGCGGAAGGGCGGGCGCGCCAACGCTGGCATCGCCATGAACGGCGTTGCAAGTCCACCAAGAATAGCTCGACGTCCGATGCAGTCAGATATGGCATGTCCCCTGGGAGATAGGCCCGGACCTGCGGCGCGGCCGCAGGTCCAGCGAGTTTCAGGCGGAAACCGCAAACTCCGTCATCATGCCCATCGAAAGGTGGGGCATGTGGTGACAATGGAGCATCCAGCGCGCGGTTTCACCTGCGTCCAACGCAACCGTCACCATGCCCATCGGCGGCACATGCACGGTGTCGCGTACCGCACCTGCAAAACGCGCACCGCCTGTGCTGACCACCTGAAACGCGTGACCGTGCAAGTGCATGGGATGCGCCATCATCGACATGTTATGGAACGTGATCTCTACCCGATCGCCGGATTTCGCCGTCACCGGCACATGGGTGCCCCAGGTCTGTCCGTTGATCGTCCAGACATAGGGCATCATCGAACCACCCAGCATGAGCATTGGCTGCGATGCGGGCGCACGTTCGGGCAACGGAGTGACCGCGCGAAGCAAGCTTTCCTGTGCGAGATCGCCGCTGAAGGCGGGATGGTCTCCCTCCGACACGTCAGCGATCTTCGCCAAAGCGGCCCCCGGCGTGGCCAGGATAACACCCGTCCTTTCGTTGGCGCCCTCGCGCAGGGCGAGAACCGGATACGCCCCGCCCTCCCTCGGTATATCCAGTTCGATGTCGAGACGCTGGCCCATCGCGACACCAAAGCGACTGCCAGGCAGTGGTTGCACCGGCTCGCCGTCCACCGCAACCAGCCGTCCGGGAAGCGCGCCCGTATCGATCCAGAAGACAGTCGCAGCGGCGGCGTTGATTACGCGGACCAGCACCTGCCCGCCTTTGTCCACCTGTACGACTTCCGGGTCGTCAAGAGTCCGATCGTTGGCGAGATAGGCATCGAAGTTGTAGTCGTTAAGGTCCATTGCCATGCCGTCCATGGCCGGCATCGCCATCATGCCGCCCTGCCCCATGGCGCCCATGTCCATCCCGGAATGTTCCATGGCACCTTGCCCCGGCTGGCCATGATCCATTCCGGCCATCGACGCACCGCCGGTGATCTCGGCCAGCACCTCGGCGGGCGATTTGAACGAGAAGTCATGCAGGAACAGCGTCACCTCCTGACGATCTGCCGCAACATCCTCGGGCCGCCTCACGATCAGCGGTGCTGCCAGCAGCATCATTTCGTGCGCCGGAATATGCGCATGCATCCAGTGTGTGCCGGCCCTCGCGGAAAAGTCATAGGCCCGGGTTTCGCTTGGTTGCAGCACTGGCATCGGCATGTCTGGGACGCCGTCTTGAGCATTGTCCGGGATCTGCCCGTGCCAATGGATGATGGTCGGATCGGCTAGCGAATTCGTCAGATCGACGGCAAAGCGCTGCCCCGGATCCAAGACGAGGCCCGACTGGCCATTGCTACCAAGGAGTCCCCAGACGGAGGCGGCTCTGCCGCGCACGTCGATTGTGCGGGTGGTGGCGGTCAAGGACAGCCGAGTGGATTGAGCCCGGACCCGGCTGGGAAGCAAAAGGGAAGCAGCCGAAGCCGCGGTGGTGGCTAGAAAGCCGCGACGAGAGAGAGGCGACATATAAATTCTCCTGAATATCGCAATATGCGCTAGACTTGTGGCCATTGGCCTAGGCCAGAACCACCAATTCAGATCACCTCGATCTTGAGAGGCCGCCCGAGGTGCGCAATTGCGAGCGACGGGCAGCGCAAAGGGCGTTGTCCTAGCAAATGGCCGGTGCCGCCGGTGAGGCTGATCAACCCTGTTCGATCTACCAACCCTATTTCCAGCGGCTCTTGTTGGTTCACAGATCGACCCTCCGCAGACGCAATGCGTTGGTGATGACAGAGACCGACGACAGGCTCATCGCAGCAGCTGCGATCATCGGCGACAGAAGAAGGCCGGTTATCGGATAAAGGAGCCCGGCTGCGATCGGTACGCCAAGTGCGTTGTAGGCAAAAGCAAAGAACAGGTTCTGCTTGATATTGCGCAAGGTTGCGCGTGCCAACTTGCGCGCTCGGACAATGCCCATCAGGTCGCCACCCAAAAGAGTGATGCCCGCGCTTTCCATCGCAACGTCAGCCCCGGTACCCATGGCGATGCCGACATCCGCTGCCGCCAGCGCAGGCGCGTCATTCACGCCGTCGCCTGCCATGGCGATCTTGTGACCTTCACGGCGTAACTGGTCGATCAGGTCTTTCTTGGCCTCGGGCAACACTCCCGCGCGCACCTCATCTATGCCGAGCTTACCCGCCACCGCTTGTGCGGTGCGTTCGTTGTCGCCGGTTGCCATGATGACGCGAAATCCTTGGGCATGCAGTTCCTTGATCGCCTGTGCGGTCGACTCCTTGATTGGATCTGCGACGGCGACGATTCCTGCGAGCACACCGTCGACAGCGATGAACATCGCGGTCTTGCCCTCGGCGCGCAGAGTGTCCGCCTGCGTCTCCGCGCGCGCAGTGTCCAGTCCCATCTCCTGCATCATGGCCGCGTTGCCAAGCGCA